>JAYVQJ010000078.1:0-3026 GCA_043777235.1 Planctomycetia bacterium | reverse complement strand
GCGCGGCTAATTCTGGGACTTCGTATTAGAAGTCAGAATCACGCCACCATGATGACGCTCACCACTCACACGGCTGATTATCGTGAGCAAATTCAGCGATGTGTTCATGCGATGTCGCTGGGGTATGCGGAAGACGTTCGGCCGTTCCTGGCGGAGGGAGTGAAGGTCGAGTGGGTGAAGCTATTCACGGACGGAAACCTCGATAAGCGGCTTGAGAAGGTGCTCGACCAAGTCGGACTGCTCAAGGCGGCATTCGACAACTTGGATGCTCTTGTCACGGAATACATGCACGAGGTGCCGTTGGCCGCCTACGACACAGGCTGCTCGGATGGGGATCGTTTTCTGCGTTGGCTCAGCCTGACTCATGTCACCACGCCCGAGCAGCAGGATCACATCGCTTGCCAATTGGCTCGGCATGAAGTTGAGCATGTCGCCCGCAAGAATCGGCTGGGGCATATTCGCTTTCAAGAACTCCGCAGCATGACGGCGCGGCTGACCGACGATCTGCCCACGAATCCGAATCTCCGCATCCATCTCAACCCTGTTCGAGTTTGGGCGGCGTTTCAAACCGACGTGCTGTTGGAAGGGAACGACGCGGCTCCGGCTGACGTTTTGTTCTTCGCCAACGGTCATCAGATTCGTGCGTCGGTGTTTGAGGCAGCCGGCAAACTGTTTGTGGAGACCTTGGCCTCTCACGGTCCATTCACGCTGACGGACTGGAAGCGTCTCGATCGGTCCACCTCTCGGAGCGACCTCATCGAATTCTGCCTCGACGCTGCCGAGATGGGTCTTGTGGCGTTTGGCTGATCGAGCAATCAGCCAACACACCGAACCAACTCACGGCCGAGACCACCGGATGAATGTTGCCCTCTCTCGTCCGGCAGTCTCCAACCGAAACGTTCCACCGAAAGCACCGTGGGAGGCCATTATGCTTACTGTTACTGCTCCGCCGATTCGTGAGACAATGGTCGGTCATCGAAGTCCAAACAGCTCGGCGATCACAGAGAACTGCGGAAGCGTCGCGACTCCTGTTGCGAAAACGACACAGCCGCTCCGTGCGATCTTCACGGCATACCGAGCGAAGTTGTTGCTGACCTATTTCCTGTTCAATCTTGAGAACTTGCTGCGGCTGTCGCAGCCGTTCGTGTTGGGAATGGCGATCAACGATCTGCTGCACGAGTCGTCCTTCGGACTGCTCTTGTTTGTCGGGCAGCACTTGACGCATTTGCTGGTCAGTTCGGCTAGGCAGATGTACGACACGCGCGTCTTCACCGGTATCTACACGAACCTCGCGACCAAACTGGTCGTCGAACAGCGCGGCCGTGAGGTCGGACTGTCGCGAGTCGCCGCTCGCAGTTCGTTGTCGCGCGAGTTTGTTGAGTTTTTCGAGAACCATGTGCCGCTACTGATCAAGTCGCTGTATTCGGTTGTCGGGGCATTGGTGATGCTGATGTTCTACGACCGAGTGCTCGTCCCGATTTGCCTGGGACTGCTGCTGCCGGCGATCGTGCTCAACCGCATCTATTCGCGACGCACGTTCGAACTGAACCGCCAATTGCACGACCAACTCGAAGGGGAAGTGGATGTCATCGAGCAAAGTCACGAGCCATCCGTCTGCCGCCACTACGACGCGGTCGCTTCGTGGCGTGTGAAACTTTCCGATTCTGAAGCTCTCAACTTCGGAACGATGGAAGTGTTCGTGTTGGGGGTGATGGTGCTGGCTCTGTTGCGGACGTGCTCGTCATTGACCGCCTCGCCCGGCGACATCTTCGCGGTGTTCCGCTACGTCTTGATGTTGCTGATGGGCGTTGACGGTATCCCGAAGTTGGTCCAGCAATTCAGCCGACTCCGCGATCTGACGCACCGGATGCAGCGATCGTAGACCGGTTACTCCGTGACCGGAAATGCGAGTCACGGAGTGACTCGCCTACGTTCTGCCGTGCAAGTACTCGTTGAGGAAGTGCAACGTCACCTCACGATCGTTGGCCAGGTGCGCATTCAAGTCCCCGATCGAAATCAGGCCGACCAATTCGCCGTCGGCTTTGACGATTGGTAAGTGGCGAATGCGATGCGTCTTGAAAATCGACCGAGCGTCGTCGACCGAAGTCTCCGGAGAAGCGCACGCTATGTTGGTGGTCATCACATCGCCGACGTGTGTCTCGGCCGGATTTCGCTGAGCCGCGACGACGCGACGCAGCACGTCTCGTTCGGTGAAGATCCCCGTCAATCGGCCGCCGTCGGTGACGAGCAGCGCACCGACGGAGTGCTCATTCATTTGTTGAGTCGCAGCCAACACCGTTTCACGCTGTTCGATCGTGAGAACCGGACGAGAGGCTTTCGCGTGCAGAAGATCGCTGACCGTCGCCATGCTGCCGCTCCTTGAAAGGGAGAGAAGGGAGTGACGCGAGCGAAGTTCTGGTGATGCTCCGCTCGAGAAGTGCGGAGCGATCATAAGCCTGCGAATTTCAAATCGGGAGTACTTACTTGAAAAATCGCAGAATGAGCCGCCGATTCGGTCGCGGCTATTTCTCGACTTGGTAGCCGGCAGGCCGCACGACTTTGTCATCGCGACGTCGCGAGCTTGATCGTTCGCTAGTCGTGATCTGCGAAGCCGAGTTCTGATCCGAAGCGGCGATCGGGCCATCTTGCGAGGTCGCCGTTGGTCGCATCGGTGGTCGAGAGACCGACGATGCGGGTGCTGACGTCGATGTCGTCCCTTGCGATGCGGTTGTCGGAGAACCTTGTTCGGGGAAGGTCCGAATTGTCGTGATGATTTCCTTCGTCTGATCGAACCTCGCGCCGGTCGGCAATTGCAGAGTCAGATCCATTTGGCGTGTGACGTGCGACTGGATCGGCAAGCCGGATTCACGGTCGATCGTGCAGGTTCCGAAGCAATGTCCGCCTCGGAGCGTCATGTTCTCGGTCGCGCCGGCTTGTTGGATCGTGTTGCTGGCATGTTGAATTTGAGCCGGGACGATTTTTCCGAAGAGTTCCAACGTCGCATACCGGTCGTTGATGTTTCCCAA
>JAYVQJ010000077.1:0-3027 GCA_043777235.1 Planctomycetia bacterium | reverse complement strand
AGCGAGGGCGATGACAAGAGGCGTTTCCCTTTGTTTCCCTCGCTGACGCTGCGGGTTACTGGGGTAAAGTAAGTGCCATTGCGCGCTAGCGTCCGGTTTGGAAGGTCGACGGACTCTCGAACCGGACGCCAGCGCGTGCCGGCTCACTGGTCTGAGGTGAAACCTCACTCATTCGACTTTCTGATTTACCGTAGGGTGGGACAAGCGGCGCTTCGCCGCGCCGGCCCACCAGATATTTTCAGCGGGCTTTCAGGTGGGCCGGCGCTCGAAGCGAGCTTGTCCCACCCGACATCGTCGCAAGCCAGACAGCCGAACTAGAAAGTCTGACCGACGAGTTTTGAAATCGGGCTGGCTCATACAGCACCGATCTAACCGACAGCCGCGAGCGGGACTGGGGCAATATGGAAGCCACCTTGCTGAAAGAAGACGCTCAGCTTGGCGAGGCTGTCGACTAAGTCTCGCATAAAGCAATCGGAGACTTGACTCAGCTCATGCAGCACGAGGTCGCCGGCGATGAACTCGAACGCATCGGCGAGGTTGGCGGCGTCTTCGACAGTCACCACCAAATGGTGCAGGCAGTCGTCGTAGAGTTCGCGTGGATGTTGCGGTTTCCAACCGTTCTCTTGTGCCCAATCGAGCAAATCGACCCACAGGTCGATCTCGATCGTGTAGCAATCGTGCGGTCCTTGCAGTCGGATACAGGCCACAGCACACCTCCGTATGTTGCTGATCATCCCGCAGGCACTCGGTCACGGGCGACCTCGTGCGAAGGGGAGCATGGTGGCAGACAAGCCGGCGTGCGCCAACCGTCCCGAGGAAATCAACCCTCAGAACGGCGGCGCAAATTCCGGACATCGAGCCAATCAGCCAGTGTGAGACTGCTCTGAGTGACGCATCAATTAGAAGTCGTTGACGGACTTGGTCGTTTCAACAACCGACTTGATGGTAGGGTCGACGTTCGCACGGACTTCGCCGGTTAGGCTGCTGTAGGTCCAGCCGTGTCCGCCTGTGCCATCGTAGTCAGCCGCGACCAGCACGCCGTTTTTCACAGTGGTCGATCGCAAGTTGTTGTAGGAATTCGGTGGCAACTGGCTGATGATGTAGGGACCAAGGGTGCCGTTCGTCGCATCGACGACGCCAGCCAGCGTCGTTTTCTGTGTCAGTTGATTCGTAAAGGCGACGGGGTCGGTCGTGCCGGCGCCGGGCAATAGGCCGTCGTGCTGGAACTTGTACAGTGACACTTGGTGGCGAAGCATTTGCAGATTCTGCACCACCGAGCTTTCCTTGGCGTCCTTCGACGCTTGGCTGAACTGCGGCAGGACCGTGGCGGCGAGAATGCCGAGGATGACCACCACGATCAAGACTTCGACCAGCGTAAAGCCGGTCCGACGGGAACGATTCTGAAGTTTCATTTGCATGCTCCTTGTCCGAGAATTCCAACAACCCAAGGGGATCCACCTCGTTTGTTCGCGAGCGATTTGCATCGCATTCGTCCTTGCCGCCAACAAGTCGCGACATCGCGCGACTCAGTGACGTGTCCCACGTCACTCTTCAATTCGAGGTTTGCCTGAACACCTCCTCACCGAGGCGTCCGGCAGCAAGCCAAACTTAGGTCGCGTTCTCCATCCGTCAAAAAAGGATTCGAGTTCTTGAGCAACTGCTCACCCATCGACGACAATCTGCGCGGAAGCTGCGGGTCGGATAGGCCATACGGGTGGCGCATACCTCTTCTCCCTGACAAAACGCGCAATTCTCGTGCGATTTCGCGCACGTCAATGTGTCGTGCCGCTCCTCAATGAGAGAAAATCCATGAGCACGTCGTCCTTCTCCTTACCGTTGAGCCTGTTTTTTGTGGTCGGTTGGCTTGGCTCCGCCTCCGCCGCCGAGCCTCGCGAGAAGCTGGTCCCCACGGATCGCTACGAAACTCAGCACATCGAAGGTTGGACGGTGCGAGTCAATCGCGCGTTACTCACTGAAGACAAGGAACTCGGCCAGCGAGCCTTGAAGTTGCTCGAGATGAAGCTTTTCGAGGTCAAACTGCTCGTCCCAGCGAAGGCTTGCGAGAAACTCCAGAAAGTTCCGATTTGGTTGGGGGTGAACGACGGACACGCTCCGTGTGCCGAATACCATCCCAGCCGCGAGTGGCTGAAGGACAACGGCTACAACCCGGACAAAGCCAAAGGGGTCGAAATCGGTTGTGCCGCGAAGTTTCTCGATTGGGTCAAGCAACAGCCGATGATGGTCCTGCACGAACTGGCTCATGCCTATCACGATCAAGTGTTGTCGTTCGATCACGCCGAAGTCCGCGCGGCCTTCGACAAAGCGAAAGAGAGCCGCCGTTACGAGTCCATCTTGCGAGCCAACGAGCGCCGTGAACGTGCCTACGCAATGACTAATCCGCAGGAGTATTTCGCGGAGTGCTCGGAAGCGTTCTTCGGACAGAACGATTTCTTTCCGTTCGTCCGCGTGGAATTGAAACAGCACGATCCTGAGATGTTCGAACTGCTCGCGAAACTTTGGAACGAATAGAAAGACGACCTCGCATGGCTCAGGGAAGAAAACGCAAAAGCGCCGCCGAATGGCCGTGCGTCATCATCGGTGCCGGCGCGGCAGGGATCGGCATCGCGCGGGCCTTGCAGGAGATTGGCGTCCCGGCCTTGATTCTCGAACGACATGAGATCGGCGGTTCGTTTCGGCGCTGGCCGCGCGAGATGCGATTCATCACGCCGTCCTTTCCGTCCAATTCGTTCGGCACACTCGATCTCAACAGCATCGCGATCGGCACGTCGCCGGCATTCACGCTCGAATGCGAGCATCCGACCGGAGCACAATATGCCGATTATCTGACATCCGTCGTCGAATACTTTCACCTTCCGGTGCAGACCGGCATCGACGTGCTGTCGATGACGGCGCGAGCCGGCGGAGGCTTTGACCTCGAAACATCCGCAGGACAATTCCGAGCAGGCCATGTCGTTTGGGCTGCCGGCGAATTTCAATATCCGAAGCTCCGTCCGTTTCCCGGTGCGG
>JAYVQJ010000076.1:0-3031 GCA_043777235.1 Planctomycetia bacterium | reverse complement strand
TCCCGTTCAAGCAGCGGCTTGTAATCGAACGTATCGACCTGCGAAGGCCCACCGTGCATGAAGAGGAAAATGACCCGCCGCGCCTTCGCCGGCAACGGCGGAGCCTTCGGAGCCAACGGATTCGCCGAGCGAGTCGTGTCCGCCTTCAACAAGTCCGCCAGCGCGAGCGTTCCAAATCCACACGCTGACGCGCGCAGCATGTCGCGCCGCGAAAGGACTGGTTCAAAGTTGTGGCAGGAATGACGCATGGCTGTTAATTTTGCACTTTCGCGGTTCAGGCCCGAAGGGGCGACATATGCCAGTCCAGGGTAACGCCCTGATTTGGCAATCAATCGGACAATCAACAAAGTTCGACCGGAACCAAGCCTACTCGGCTAACAATTTCAGCCGGCTACCGGTCATCGCGTAGATAGCCTGAGCCAACAAAGAAAACCCAGAAAGCCAGTAAGTCCATGATCTCCCACGTTCCTTTGGAAAGGTGAATCGGGATGATCGGGTTAAATAGGATCGCAACCAGCGAGAAGACCGCGCCAACCCTCGGATGTTTCCAGCAGAAGCTAGTAGTTGCCATGCCCCCACCGACAACCATCACAGACCAGCGCAAACCGGTGTAGAATTCGCTGGTGTAATGAACTGGCGGGCTATAGTAAGATTCACCTTCCCGATCTGTGCGCCAGCCGCCCGAAGCCGAACCAGCACACATGCAGTAACCAGCTACGAACAGGCATAAAGGCATTAAGCCAAAAAAGTGCAACGCTCGGCGGCGTTGCAGGACGGAATCGGGCAATGGTTCCTTCTCTTCCATTCGCTCTCTCCTCTCCCGAGGAACTCGCAATCAAGTGTGGCCGTCTCCTGACAGTTCTATTGATCTGAAATCGTCATCGGTCTTCAAAAACCAAAGGAGCCCCGCGCCGAGCGCGAGCAAAGACGATTCAGTTGCGGGGTAATCGTGGCTCGCGCCGCGACGAATGCCAAACGGTCAAAATGCGAATCCGCTGCTTGTCGGGATAGACGCGGTAGAAGATGCGATCGTTGCCCACAACCATGTGCCGTGTGTTTTCATCGCGACTCGGTTCGTAAGCCGGAAATCCAAAGGGCATCGTTTCCAGTCGATCCACACGAGCTTCAATCTCTTGAATAACTCGCTTCGCAGCGGCGGGATTGTCCGTAGCGATGTAGTTCTTGATTTCGCGTAGTTCTGCCCGCGGCTGGGCCGGTCCAAATTACTTTGAAAACCAGGACGGGATCTCCCGCTTGACCTCCTCGTGCGGAATCTCATCGCCGGTATCAGCGGCTTCATCCGCTCACTGAATCGCTGCCAGAATTTCCAATTCTTCCAGTGCATCGTCGAACGAAATCTCTTCGGGCATCTGGTCCACAGCATTCCGAATCAACTCTTTCACGGACATCGTGATGGCTCCTGCCAACGAGTAGGGCTGGCTCCCGCCGACCAATTGTTTGAAACCACCGAAGGTCGGCTGGAGCCGACCCTACTTGGTTCAACCCAGTTCCGCGACGAGCTTTCGTTCGTCGACGAGGTACTGCGGGCGGCCGTTGGGGTCGATGAGCGTGGTCGTGTCGGGGTCGATGCCGAGTTGCTTGTAGACCGTTGCGAAGACGCTTTGGAAATGGATCGGCCGAGTCGCAGGGACTTCACCGAGGCGGTTGGTTGAGCCGATGGCTTGGCCGTGTCGGAAGCCTCCGCCGGCGACGAAGAAGAATCCGGCGCGAGCCCAGTGGTCTCGGCCGGCTCCGCCGTTGATGCGCGGCGTGCGGCCGAACTCGCCCGACATCAGGATGATCGTGTCTTGCAGCAGGCCGTGAGCGTCGAGGTCTTGAATCAGCGTGGCCAAGCCGTTGTCGAGGTTCGGCAACTGCATCTTGAGATGGCCGAAGTTATTCCCGTGCGTGTCCCAGCCGCCCCACGAGAACGAGACGCAGCGCGTGCCCGCTTGAATCAGCCGCCGAGCCAGAATCATGCGCTGGTTCTGCTGATCCTTCTCGACGCCGTAGCGTTCGAGCAGTCGCGGGTCTTCGCGTCGCAGGTCGAGCGCCTTCGCGACTTCGCCGGAGGTGATGAGGTTGACCGCTCGTTCGGTGAAGCTGTCGAGCGCGGTCATCATGCCACGTGAGTCAGTGCCTTGCCTCACATTGGTCAATCCCGCGAGCAACGCTTTGCGATCATCGAGTCGCTGCAACGTGACCTGTTGATTGAGCGACAGGTTCTGCCGTCCGACTCCGTCCGGCACGAACGGGCCATGAACTTGACCGAGGAATCCGGGCTTCGACGTGTGGGTCAAATCGACGAACGTCGGAGCCGATCCTTGAGCCGTGAATTGCGCCGCTCCCCACATCTTGGACATGACTGATCCGATGCTCGGATGACCTCCGATCGATCGCAGCATGTTCTCCGACCAGCCGGTATCGGATTGCGTGTTGGTGTGCTCTTCGCTGATGCCGGTCAATGAGCGGACGACCGAGAACTTGTCGGCGACTTGCGCCAACTTCGGAAACAATTCGCAGATTTCAAAACCCGCGCAGTTGGTCGCGATGGGCCGGAACTCGCCGCGGATTTCCGAGGGGGCTTCCGGCTTCAAATCGAACGTGTCCTGATGTGAAGGACCACCGCTCAAAAAGATGTTGATTACGGATTTCTTGGTGGCACCGGGTGTCGCGTTCGCGTCGGCTCGCAACAGATCGGCCAGTGTCAGGCCGCCGACTCCGGCTGCTCCGATTCGCAGGAACGATCGACGAGACTGTGAATCGCACAACCGATTTCGTTCGCCAAGAAACGTCAGCATGGAAGGACACCTCATGAGCCGGTGGGTGAGTGAAGGCAGACCACACGATTCTGGCCGAAGCCGCAGACGTGCGGGCAGGCATTGTCACTCGGATCGGCAGAATCAACAAGTTCTGATGCGTGAAAATCCGGGTCGTAACGGGGTTCGAAGAAATTTGGGGTCGAGCGTATTTGCCGTTCGCTTTTTGAAACGCAGGGGGCGCAGAGGGAGCACACGCAGAGGGCGCGGAG
>JAYVQJ010000075.1:0-3031 GCA_043777235.1 Planctomycetia bacterium | reverse complement strand
CCCATCCTCCGAGTTGCTGCCGGCCACGCCTTCAATGTATCTGCCTCGCTAATTCAAATTCTGGGTCCAGTGCGTCGAATTCCGCCTTCACATCGGCGTTCTTCAAGGCGGCTCTTTTCAAGTCTCTGTTCTTCGTGATTTGTTGACCGCAGCCAGTCGCACCTTGGTCAACTTTGGCGATTGCTTCTTCCAAGCCTTTTCTTCCGGGGTGCGGCCGGCGACTCCGAGCAGATGGCAGTGTAAATCTCAAATGCGATATTGCGGCATGATGGTTTCCGGGAGAAACGGGGCAGGCAAAAGATGGGGGGTAAAAAATGAGACGGAATGACAGGCGGAATCTCGTTGAGAGGATTGGGCCATGCACATTGAGCGGAACCACGTTGTCCGGACTCATTTTTACCCTCCATCTTTTGCCTGCCTCGTCCGCCTTCTCGCTTGATCTGCCCTAGCTCGGCTGGCGACGATACGTACCCTGCCTCGATTTGCCCACCGACATACTTCCCGCCCAAACAGACCAGGCTGATTGCCCATGATCCGACTGCCGCTTCGAGTGCTTGCTAGCCTCGCGATCCTGATGCCTGCGTGGTGTCAGGCCCAAGACTTGCCACCGGACTTCAGCAAAGCCGGCGTCGCGTTTCTCAAGCAACATTGCCTTGAATGTCACAGCGGAGACAAGCCGAAGGCGGAGTTGTCGCTGACTGGATTCACCGACAACGCTTCGGTCGTCAAGAAGCGGAAGGTTTGGGAATCGGTGCTGAAGATGGTCGAGTCGGGCGAGATGCCGCCAGACAAGAAACCGAAGCCAGACATCAAAGAAGTTGAAGCTTTCACTGCGCTCGCGCGAGCGGTCTTCGATCATCACGATAAGAACGCGAAGCCCGATCCCGGCCGAGTCACGATGCGGCGGCTGAATCGGATCGAGTACGCGAACACGCTGCGAGATCTTGTCGGAGCGGACTTCAACCCGGCAGCGGATTTTCCGTCGGACGACATCGGACACGGCTTCGACAACATCGGCGACGTGCTGACGCTGTCGCCCGTGTTGATGGAGCAATACCTCGCGGCGGCCGAGACGGTCTCACAGCGAGTCATCATCGCGAATCCCCCACCACCGGCTCGCCGTTATTTATCCGGCCGGTACTTGCAGCCGAACAACGCGCAGACACCGCAGGGGCGATTTCGGCCGATGAATCCGGCCGACCCTGAGCCGTTCAACTCGGGACCGTTTGCTGCGCCGGGGGACTATCTGAAATTCTCGGCCGATGCCGATCTGGTTCTTCGAGCGAACATGTACGCGGAGACGAAAGGGACGTCGCCGGTGAAGGTCGCGTTGTTTATCTCCGGCGGGAAGCTGAGCGATCCGTCGAGCGACGAAGAGGTCGATCGGCTGATGGGCGCGGCTTTGAAAACGATGAAGCCGCTGAAGATTCTGCAAACGTTCGAGATCACCGCTCGCGATGCGAAGAGCGTGCAGCAGATCGAGTTCCCGATCAACCGCCGAGGCGATATTCAACGCGCCGGCCTCGCCGTCGTGAAACCGCCAGAGGGTGAAGAGCCACCGCAGCTTTTCATCGAACACATTTGGACCGAAGGGCCGCTCGAAACTCGGCCGGCGTCGCAGTTGATGTTGCTCGCGTGCTCGAAAGACAAGCCGCAAGCGGAACAGACGCGCGAAGTCGTCACGCGCCTGCTGTCGCGCGGATATCGTCGGCCGGCAACTCCGCAAGAAGTCGAAGCGATGTCGAAGGTGGTCGATCAAGCGATCGCCGGCGGTGAAAAATGGGAAGCTGGAATGCAATGGGCCGTGCAAGCAATTCTTTGCTCGCCGAAGTTCTTGTTTCGAGTCGAACTCGACGACCGACCAGACAGCCCGGAAGCAAGACCGATCGACGAGTTTCATCTCGCGTCGCGGCTGTCGTATTTTCTTTGGAACACGATGCCGGATGATGAATTGTTTGATCTTGCGCGGCGCGGCGAGCTGTCGAAGAACCTCGAACCGCAAGTGCTCCGAATGTTGAAAGACCCGCGAGCTGTCGCATCACTGGTCGATCAGTTCGCGATGCAATGGCTGCAACTCAAGCGGCTGGAATTGATCGCTCCCGATCAAAAACTCTTCCCCGAATTTAACGACCAACTTCGCCGGGCGATGCTCAACGAGACACGGCAATTTCTCGAAGCGATCGTAAAAGAAGATCGCAGCTTGTTGGAGTTGCTTGCGGCCGATTTCACGTTCGTCAACGAACCGCTCGCGAAGCATTACGGACTCGCCGACACGAACGGCAATGTCGTCGGCCAGAAACCGGAGCGTGACAAAGGCCAGCCGATTCGCGGTGAGGAATTCGTCCGCGTGAATTTAACGGGGACGAATCGGGGCGGATTGCTGACTCAGGCTAGCGTGCTGACTGTGACGTCAAACCCAACACGCACCTCGCCGGTGAAGCGCGGCCGATGGGTACTCGAACAAATGCTCGGTACGCCGCCACCGCCTCCGCCTCCGAACGTGCCGGAACTCGAACAAGGGGAGAAGTTGACCGGCTCACTGAGGCAACGCATGGAACAACATCGAGCGAATCCGAGCTGTGCGAACTGTCATGCTCGCATGGACCCGTTGGGCTTCGCGTTCGAGAACTTCGACGCGATCGGTCGTTTCCGCGAGAAGGACGGCGAGTTTCCGATCGACCCGTCTGGCGAGTTGCCGACTGGCGAAAAAATCTCCGGCCCGAATGAACTCAAGGAAATCTTGAAGACGCGGCAGAATCTGTTCGCTCGGTGCATCACCGAAAAGCTGCTCACGTATGCCCTCGGCCGAGGCCTTGAGTATTATGACCGGCCAGCCGTGGACCGGATCGCAACCGCTCTGAGCCAAAACGGCTATCGGTTCTCAACCCTCATCGTCGAGATAGTGAAGAGCGAACCGTTCCGAATGCGACGGGGGAAGTCCGCGGACGAGTAAACGTAGGGTGGGTCGAGTCATCGAGACCCACCACGAAGAACGCGAACCTTTGAATTGGTGGGTCTCGATGACTCGACC
>JAYVQJ010000074.1:0-3032 GCA_043777235.1 Planctomycetia bacterium | reverse complement strand
CCGTGGAACAGGACGAGGTCATTGAGAAACCGCTCCCGCTCTCTCCAACCGTCGGTCCTCCGCGCGTATGGCTCAACGCAGGTCCGATTGACAGCGCGAACCCGGCGCACGCGCGTGGCCGATCGGTCATGGCCTGGGACTCGAATGGCAATGTCGTTGCTCGTCACGACGGACATCTCGTTGGAATCGATTCGCGCGACGGTCGGTGGCTGGCGATTGGACCGCGAGGGGCCGTCGAATCACTTCAAAGAATCGACGCCACTGGACGCGAACAAACCTGGAAGAACGCAAACTTCCGTGGTCCCGACGCCTGGGCGGAGACGTTGTTCGAACTCGCCTTTGCGCCCGATGGCACCGCCTGGCTTCCGGTCGGACAGGAACTCATTCACCTGCGTTCCGGTGAAGAAGCACTTGAGGAAGTCGAACGTTTTCCGTTGCCGGAACCGCGATGGCAACGCATTCACTGCGATCCCAGCGGTGACGTGTGGATCGTATTTCAAAACAGCCAAGAAGCGGACAAACGCCCGCGACTGTATCGCTTCGCCACGCACTCCAAACGAGCAGCCCGCTGAAAAGGAACCCCGAAGCGTCAGCGAGGGACGCAGACTTCGTCCATTCTCCAAGAAAGCCGATCTTTGCTAACGCTTCGGGTGACTTCCTGAGTTTGAAACCGCTTCTACGGCTTGGGGGCAATCGTCGCGATCGACGCCTTCCCACGATCGAACAACAACTGCCCGATCAAGCGACCATCCTTCGTCGAGATCACCGCCGCGCCGTGATGTGCGGGACTGAGACCGATTGCGCTGCGAACTTCCCAAACCGAGTCGCGCGCTTGCAGGCTGCTGGCCGCAATCGGAATCGGCGGCGACTGCGAATCGGTCACGGCCAGACAATCTTCGGGATCACTGACATCACTACGAATGCTGGCCGTCTTCCAGGCGGTCACTCCGTCCAATTTGAAATTTGAAATCTCAGATTTCAAATCCGTCGAACGAAACATTGCCAGCGATCCGAGTCGTTGTGTCTGCTCCAACGTCAGCACCAATTCTTGTCCCGCGATTTCTAACGTAATCGGCCCCAGTGCGTTCTCGGTCGGCAGCAGCACATCGGCCGGGCCGAGCAATTGTCCGTTGCTCAACAGCAACAGCCAGCCGGTTCGTTCGCGGCTACGACGGAATCCGAACGAGCGTTCCTCCCATCGAGCCACCGCGCGTTGCGGCATTGGAAGCTGAGCACCGTTTGGCAGGGCGACTTCCGTCGCGGCAATGCGCGGTTGCCAAGTGAGCCACTCCTCTTGCGGCGACTTCGCATACAGAAATCGTTGACCAGTGTTCGTGGCTGGGCCGGGTTGCGTGGGCGTGGCGAACGCGACGCCACCTTGAGCGATCGAAGTGAGTGTGTCGGCCGTCAATTGAAATCCGCTGAAGCCAACGCTCACATCCACGCCGCTGGCACTCCAGAAGACGCTGTTTTGTCGCACGAGCGACCGATACCGCGACTCTATGAACACGCGGGCTTCGACGCTCGTCCCATCCGAGGACAAGCCGACCGAGAGCACTTGGCCGACTCGCAGGCCGCGATACGTCACTGGCACTCCACGATCAACGCCCCAACGTTGCGGAGCGTGCAGCACGATTTCCAATGCCCCAACCGGAATCTCCGCGACGGGAGCCGCGTCGAGTCCGTCAAATTCGTCTCGCGACTTCGCATCGTCCGCACCGGGCGAGACCGCGAGGTATCGGCCCCCGACCAATGTGTCCAAGCCACGCACTTCGGCAATACTGAGTCGCGGTCGTTCGACCCAAAACTGCGAACCTTCGCGAGCCAGATGATGAGCCTCGCCAACCAGTCGCACGCGCACGGCAACAGCCGACAATTCGTGATTCAAATCGACCGACGTGACCTCTCCGACCACGATCCCTCGATGCCGCAATGGATCGCCCACCTGCAAGCCGTGTCCCTCGTGGAAGCGAATCGTGAGTTCGATCGACTCCGGCTCATTGAGCGTCGGTGGTGATTCAATTCCCTCAAACTCGATCACGGCCGGGCCGTCGCTCGATCCCGGAATCACGCCAAGAAACTTCGCACCGACGACCGTCTCCAATCCGCTGACTCGCGCCAGACTGACTCGCGGACGCTCGATCCAAAACTGACTGCCTCGCCGAGCAACATGTGCGGCCTTCGGCTCCAACCGAACTTTGACCGCGACGCGCCCCAAGTCAGGAGTCAGCACGACGTCGCTCACTTCGCCGACCGCGATGCCTCGAAATCGCAGCACGTCCCCCGCTTTCAGCCCGTGCCCTTCGGCAAATCGAATCGTGATCGTCGGCCCGTGCGACTTCAGTGACATCGACACCAATGCGATGGCTCCAACGACGGCCACGAGCGTCACCCACCACAACCGAGTTGATGTGCGGATCGCTCGCGTGGAGACGACAACCGCACGAGGGAACACTTCAGGCAACGGAGTTGGAGACTGACTCATGGGGCCTCTTGAAGAGTTTGAGAGATTTCTGGCGGCTGCTTTTTTGAAACGCAGAGAGCACAGAGTTTTTCGCAGAGGACGCGGAGATTCTTGGCGGCCTCCGTGATCTCTGCGTCTCCTCCGCGTTCTCTGCGTTTCAAAAACCAACGTCTGAACGACTCACCATTCATCGCATCACCTCTCTTCTTCCCAGATCGCGTGGGGATCAAAGCAGAGGGATGCAGACATGCTCAGCACAACGCACGCGACGAACGCGATCACCGCTGGGCCGAAATGAAACTCGACTAAGCTGCCGAGCTTCACGAGCATCACCAGAAACGCCAGCAACAGCACGTCCAACATGCTCCAACGGCCAAGCTGCTCGGTCAGTCGATACGTCGACGCCTTGTGCCGCCGATGCAACAACTTCAGCAAGCTGAGCTCCAACAGCAACACCAGCTTCGTCACCGGGAACACGATCGAGAAGACGAGTACGACCAACCCGACAAACCAGCTCCCGTGCCGAAATAAGTCGAGCGTCCCAACGAGCAAGCTGGAAGCGTGCCGA
>JAYVQJ010000073.1:0-3034 GCA_043777235.1 Planctomycetia bacterium | reverse complement strand
TTCTCATTTTATATTGACGCAAAAATGGTCTGATTTTTGGGTCGTCCAAACCGTGAGTGATTCGCGTTTTGAAAATCCAATGTGACGTGCATCGAACACTGCTCGACAGGTAGCGAACGAACACAGACAGCGATATCGTGACCGTTGTCGTACCAGTTCCAGCAACTGGAGTCATCACTCTATGAGATTTGCCATTCGCGACCTTGCACTTGAGCTTTTGGATTTGCCGCAAGGTACGAACGTCCGGCTGAAGTTCATCCGTAGCCCGCTCTGCGGCGATTTCGCCGGTCGTGCGGAATCTGCGGCTTGCGTCGGCTGCGTCTGATTGATCTGTTATCGCCGTTGCACGTCATCGAACACTTGGCTGATGCGCTGGTGATGCTGTGCATTGAGTGACGTCGGGTGGTTGTCAGTCCGGGGCTGGCATCAATGGAGGGCCATCATGGAACCAGTTCAGAACGCGGATCAGGTCTCACGCGGCAAGACCACGGGATCGCAGTGGCGGTTTGGAACGCTGCTTGTCATCGCATGTCTGTCTGTTATGGGCGGACAGTTTTGGGGGCTTCGGCAAATCTCGGCCTTGGATGGGCAGCAGCGCGCCTGGAATGTGGGGCAAGTGAGCCGCGAGCGCGAGCTTCAAGATTTGGAGCGGGACATCCCCAAGAACGAACAGACGCTTCAGCAGACGAAGGCGGAGTTGAATCAGGCCAAGACGGAGAGAGATCGGCTGCTCGCCGACGAGGCGAAGGCCAAAAAGGTCTTGGAGCTGACTCGGATGGCCGGGGCCGAAGCGGCGACGGCTCTGCAAACAGCACTTCAAGAAACTCGGGCAGCGGTGGCCGAGAAAAAAGCCGCCGAGACTCGGAACAGCGAACTGGCGACGCAAGAAACGAATCTGAAAACGGAAGTTGCTCGATTGCAGGCGCAGCAAGAACAACTGGCGAAATCTTTGTCGGATGACAAAGCGTTGGCGGCCAAGTTGATCGTTGATCTGACGGCCGAGAAGAAACAGCTCGCAGACACCGAAAAACAAGTGGCTGCCGCACGGACTCAGGTCAGCGAGTTGCAAGGTTCCGTCACCAAGGGCAACGCCGACTTGCAGACGTCGATCGCCGAGCAGGGCAAGGCGATTCGCAACCGCGAGTCGTTGCTCGCTGATGTCACGGCGGCTGAGCAGCGGATCAGCGAGAATCTGCCGAAGCATTGGACTCAGATTGCACCTACTGTGGGCGTGAGCGATGAAGACCGTTTGGCCGAGTTGCCGGCTGCAACGGTTCCTGCCCCCTTTGGTTACTCCAATCACAGGAACTCGACGTTACACGGGCGGAGGCTCCGAAATCAGTGACCGTAACCGAGTGAGTGCGGCATCGACATCACGACCTTTGGTTTCGATGACTTCGAGCAATTGCGACGGCGTGCGTTTATCGCTGTCGTCAATCTTGTTTGGGTTCACGGCTTTCAGATCGTAAACCACATCTTCGATCATTTGGGCTTTGGATTCGTTCTCGCGAGCCTCGCCGAGCAACCTCTTCCATTTCTCTTCCAAGGCCGCGAGCGAGTCTTGAGACGCTTTCTTCTGTTTTCGTTTCTCTTTCAGGTCGTCTTCCAGTGGCTTTGCTTCGGCGAAGAGTTGCGAAGCTCGTTCACGGTAGGGGCGAGCTTCTTCCAGCGCTTGTTGCAACTTGGCGGCGAATGGCACGATCCAGCTTCGGTGACTGTCCAATGTAGCCGGCACACTCCGTGTGCCGAGTTCCGCACACGGAGTGTGCGGACTACGAAGCACCGCCAACCTCTGAAAAAAGTCCTCGAAGTGAGCCTGAGTGAGCGGCGTTTTTTTGCCGACTTTCACGTCTGACAAGTCGTAGTACCAGATCGACTCGGTCGGCTCACCCTTGTTGAAAAACATCAGGTTGGTTTTGACGCCCGCACCTGCCGACGTGAACACGCCGCCCGGAAGGCTGACGATGCACCAGACGTTGCACTCTTCCAGCAGCTTGCGTTTCGTTTGAACGAAGCCAGCTTCGTTGGTGCGGAACAGCACGCCTTCGTCCAGCACGATGCCACAAACGCTGTCTCGCTTCATGCTCTTGAGCACGTTTTGCAGGAACAGCACTTGAGTCGCACCGGTCTTGTAGTCGTAAGGTGTTTGAGCCTCTTTGCCTTCCTTGCCACCGAACGGCGGATTCATCAGGACGTAATCGACGAACTGCGGAGCGCCGGCAAACAACCCGTCATACGTCGCGATGCCGGACAGTGCGTTGCCGTGCCAGATGTGCGGTTCGTCGATGCCGTGTAGGACAAGATTCGCCAGCGCGATCGGATACACGGCGTTGTCTTTCTCACGACCGTAGAAGGTCCGCGAGCGGAGCGTTTCGAGTTCAACGGGCGTGATCGCGTCACCCACCTTGTTCCGCATGAATTCAAACGCTTGAGCCAAGAATCCGCCCGTGCCGCAACCGGGGTCGTACACCGTCTTGCCGATTGGCGGATCGACGACCCGGACCATCACGCGGATGACTTCACGCGGTGTGAAGAATTGGCCGCCGTCATTTCCCTTCTCGCCCATCTTCAGCAGCAGACCTTCATAGACTTGCGACAGCGTGAAGACGTGCGTGTCATCGACCGCTTGGCTCGTAATCTCGTGAACCTTGTCGAGCACATCCGCGAAGTTCTTTTCCGAATCGACGCGGGATCGTTCCACGCTCGACATGATTTCGCTGATGACTTTCTGCCGCCCGGTCGCTCCCGGTTTGTCTTCCATCGCTTTCAAGTGCGGCAAGAGTTGGCCGTGAACGAAATCGAAGAGGCTCGCCTTCTTATCCTCTCGCAACGGCGAACCGGGTGCTGCCCAATCTCGCCAGCGGTACGGCTCGGTCAGTGACGGCGTGAACGACAGACCGAGTGCCTCGGCCTCTTCCGCTTCATGGGCTTCGCGTTCGTCGAGAATCCGCAGGAACAGAATCCACGTCAGTTCCGGGACGTACTGCAATGCCCCCGCGCAGTTCGATCGCCGCATGATGTCGCAAATCGACTT
>JAYVQJ010000072.1:0-11914 GCA_043777235.1 Planctomycetia bacterium | reverse complement strand
TCGACCTGAGCGTCGAGCCAACTCCAATCGTAATTGCCTTCTTCTCGCTCGATGAACCGCCATTCAATCGGGATCGCGGCCGCGTTGAACGTGCCGGGCAACAGCGTCTCCCAACTTGCGTCTGGTTGAGCGTGACCGAGATTGCAGCCCAGCGAAATCGGTAGCTGCCCTGTCTTGCGCATACGAATCGCGAGCCGTTGGTCGGTGTACGACTTGGTCAACAGTTCGGCGGCCTCGCAGGCCTTCGCGATCGCTTGCGTCGCCAGCTCACTGGCCGCGACAGGATCGCTCTTCAAACTGACTGACTTTGCGAAGAGCGAATGTGCTTCGTGATGTGCCGGACGAAAGGCATCCGGAATCTGCATTCCCAATTGGTCCCACGTCGCCACTTGGTTACGAACCTGGCAGATCTTTCCGCGAGCCAGTTCAACGGCCAACTGGTACGGGGTCTCTTGCTCGCGAAGGCTTGAGGTCGTGAGGACCGGACGACCGAATCCTGGCACGGGCCACGCAACGTTGAACTTGCCGCTGTCGGACGCGGGACGACGGCACGCGACGGTGTTGCCTTCGATCTCGACACGAGATGGAAACACTCGGCCATCGAAGCCGGTGATGTACGCGTTCTGGGCTTCGGGCCATCCCGCCATCAGGCTGTCGGGATGCACCTGGAACTTCATGACACCCACGCGATTCCTCACACGCTGAACGGCGTTTCCATGATGGCGACTCGCTTGAAACTCTGGTCAGGAAGAGACAACACGAGCCACTTGACCGACTTTCGAGCCGGAGAAGGGGTCGGAGTCTATTGGTGCCGAAGTGGTTGTTCAAGCAGTGCTCACACGGCTAGACTCCGCCGCTTCACGGAAGCTCGAAACCCGAAATCCGATACTCGAAATGAGGCTCGCGTGGACCTCAACCGTTCGGGTTTCGGATTTCGGATTTCGGATTTCTCGCCATGTCCGCCTTCTTGAGCAGTGCGATTCCCGGACTCACCCCGAAGCGGGGAAAAGTACGGGACATGTACGATTTCGGCGACCGAATCTTGATGGTCGCATCGGATCGTATCAGCGCGTTCGACTGGGTTTTGCCCAGCGGGATTCCCGACAAAGGCCGAGTATTAACGCAGCTCAGCCGCTTTTGGTTCGAGCACTTGCCGGTACGACATCACCTGCTCAGCCAAAACCTTGATGACGTCCCGCTACCTTCCGGTACTGATCGCGATTCATTGGTCGGCCGCAGCATGGTGGTGCGTAAAACTGAGGTTGTCCCCATTGAGTGCGTCGTGCGCGGTTATCTCTCCGGCTCCGGTTGGAAGGAGTACCGTCAAAGCGGATCGGTCTGCGGAATCCCGCTTCCGGCCGGCTTGCGCGAGAGCGACCGTCTTCCCGATGCGATCTTCACTCCGGCGACCAAAGCCGAATCCGGCCACGACATCAACATCTCGTTCGAAGAGATGTGTCGCTTGGTCGGCGACCAAATCTCACATCAACTTCGCAAGCTAAGCCTCGACGTCTATCGGCGCGGTTCCGAGATCGCGCGTGAGAAGGGAATTTTGATCGCCGACACGAAGTTCGAATTCGGTCGGCTCAACGGCGAGCTGTGGTTGATCGACGAAGTGATGACGCCGGATAGCTCCCGCTTTTGGCCCGCCGATCAATACTCACCGGGCAAAGGTCAGCCGTCGTTCGATAAGCAATTTGTTCGCGACTGGCTCGAGACCAGCGGCTGGGACAAAAACAGCCCGCCGCCCGAATTGCCGCTCGATGTCATTGACCGCACACGATCCAAATACATCGAAGCCTTCGAACGCCTGACCGGCGAACCGTTTGCCTGGTAATTGTGCCAATGAGGTTGGGATGGTTTGGCAGAACGGCGATAGTCCCAATGAGTTGAACGATCGAGAACCAGAGCAATCCGATTTCGACGGACGCTGTGTTCGCGGTCTCGTTCTTTGCGGAATATCTTTATCCTTGAGCCTGCTGATCGCCGTGTTGTGGTTGCTATCTCCGCACCCTGATCGTGTTCGCGTCGCCGCTCCTGGAACTCCACCGGGCGCTTCCGCGTCTCCTGCAGTTCCAGTCCTTCCATTTCGAGCGGCTGACATCGGTGATGCACAAATCGTCATCGCGGAAGAAGGGCGACTGAACCCCGTCTGCGGAATGATCGATTCCACCCGGGGACTTTGGGATGCAAAGCGAGCTATGGTGTACTTCGAGGAGAATTCTATTGAGGGGAAGCCGTTCCAACCGCCGCCGCGTGATCAGTGGCCACGCAAGTCAATCCTTCCGAGTTTCGTCGGATCGGAGAGAGACGTCACCGTGCGTCCCTCGGCAGAGTTTTGGATCGAGTTTGACGAGTCGTTTTTCCATCGCCGGATTCCGTTCAAAGTCGTGATGCGCGTTGATTATCTACGCTCCCACGCTGCCGAGGTCGTGATTATTAGGCCGGGGATGTCGGTGCCCCAACCCGAGAACCCCAGATCCGTCTGGACGCAATGTGAGGAGGCTTCCACCGATCTTTCGCTGACGGGGCACTTCTTTGTGATGCCGAAGGCAGAGAAGAAAGCGATCGACGAATTCCAGATTGCCAAGCTTACCTACGAGAATGGCTCCCTGCGGATCGTGCAGGACTACAACAACATCGTTCAGCAATACAACGCCGCTCGACAGGCCCAACGCCAGCACTATCTGCAATGGAGGTCGGTGAGTGTGTCCATCATGTTGGGGGTGTTGCTCGCCATCGGAGGCAGTGCGCTGTTGACGGTGAAGACTCAAATGATCCCGTTTATCACCGCACAAGTTATTGTGTTTTGCCTACTCGCGACCCTCGTGGGATCGACGGTCGCGCAATCACCGGCCCCGATCCTCGAATTGTCGCCGGTCACTGCCGCCCCTGTTCCGGTGCTACCCTGACTGAGCTCCATAACTGCCGGAGTCGGCTACCAGTGCATCACGAACCCGCCATCGACGTTGATCGTCTGGCCGGTCACATGCGCGGCGCGAGCGGATGACAGAAACACGATCATGTCGGCGATGTCTTCGGGACGCTGCCACTTTCCAAGCGGCACGACCGCGCGAATCTTCGCCGCTGCCCAATCGAGATAACTCAGCCGCTGGTCTTCCGGTTGTTGATCGTGCCACGCTCGCCAGACCGCTTCGTTGAGCGGCGTCTGGACCATGCCGGGGCAGACCGTGTTCACGCGGACGCCATGCGGAGCCAAATCCTTGGCCAGACACTGCGCGAAATTGATGTTCGCCGCTTTCGACGCGCTGTACGGCGGGTCGGTCTGCGACCCGATTTGTCCTGCGACCGACGCGACGAAGATCAATGTTCCTTGTCGCTGTGAGACCATCACTGGCGCAACCGCGTGCGCGACATTCACCATTCCCATCACGTTGACTTCGAGCACACGAGGCCAGTCGCTCGGCGAGAGATTCGAGAACGGAAACCCAAACTTCCCCGATCCGATCGCCGCCGCATGAACGAGATGCTCGACCGAGCCGAAACTCGTGATCGTTATCTGCACCGCGCGATTCACCGCTTCCGAATCGGTCACATCGACTCGGCAACCGATCACCGAGACTCCGAATTCCTCAGCCAGTTCCCGCGCGACCTCTTCGACGTTGGCCGAAACATCCCAGATCGCAACGCGGCACTTTTCCGCCGCGAACGCTCGGCTGGTCGCGAACCCGATCCCGCTGGCTCCACCGGTGACAATCGCGGTCTGGCCTGCCAAATGAAGTTCCATGTTGGTTCTCGAAACCCTTTGAAAAATGCCGGCAAGCCTCAAGCCGGAGCGTTGAATTCGAATCGTCCGGGAAGCAATTCTCGCAGATGCGATTCGGTGACTCGGTCCGGGTGATCGGCGTCGATTAACAACACGAGCAGATCATCGCAAAACTCAGCCGCGAATTGGCGGCAAGCTCCACAAGGAGCATGTCCGCCCGGAGTGACGATCGCGATCGCTTGAAACCGCCGATGACCCGCCGCGACGGCCGAGCAGAAAGCGACTCGTTCGGCGCAGATGGTGAGGCCATACGACGCGTTCTCGACATTGCAGCCGGCAAAGATCTCACCCGACTCCGTCAGCACCGCAGCCCCAACGAGAAACTTCGAATACGGCGCATGAGCGTTCGTGCGAGCTTCACACGCGAGACGGATCAGTTCTGAGCGGTGGTCATTGGTCATTGGTCATTGGTCATTGGTCATTGGATTTGAAAAGGATCAATGACCAACGACCAATAGCCAATGACCAATCCGCCCGTCCCGTCACGGCACCATATGAACCATCATCAAATCATGTCCTTCGTCGGACCAATTGGTCGCTGCGATCAGAATGATGCGGCCGCCGGATTGGACGATCCCTTGGCGTTTTCCCCATTCGACCACATAGCGCAGCAGCGGTTCGGCATTGCCGACGGTGCGAGTGTCGGTCAGTACCGGAGTGACTCCCCAAAACAAACACATGCGGCGGGAGATTTCCGGACGGTCACTCACGGCGATGATCGGCACCGAGATCCGCTGATTCGACAACGCCATCGCGGTCAATCCGGTTCGCGACGCGACGGCAATCACGTTGGCTTTGAGATGCTCGGCTGCGGCACCGGCTCCGCGCGTGACCGCTTCCGTGACCAGCAGTGCTTGAGCTTTCATCGGCGCGGCGCGCGTTCGGAACTGTGACGACTCGACGAGCGGTTCCGCTTCGCAGCAGATGCGATTCATCATGCGAACCGCTTCGATCGGATATTCGCCGACGGCCGTTTCTCCGGAGAGCATGACCGCATCGCTGCCGTCGAGCACCGCGTTGGCAACGTCGGTCACTTCGGCGCGGGTCGGCAATTCGCTGCGCTGCATGCTGTCGAGCATCTGCGTCGCGGTGATCACCGGGATGCGCTGCAGATTGCACGCCTTGATGATTTTCTTCTGGAGCACCGGCACGCGAGCGATGTCGACTTCGACTCCCAGATCGCCGCGTGCCACCATTACCGCATCGGTCTCGGCGAGGATCCCGTCCAGATCGTTGATCGCTTCCAACTTCTCAATTTTGGAGACGATCAGTGGCGTGAACTTCGGTTTGGCAGCGGCAATCGCCTCACGCAGCATCCGCACGTCGGCGGAGCAACGGACAAAGCTCAGGCCGATGAAATCCAATTCGTGTTCCAACGCCCACGCGAGATCATCGCGATCCTTGTCGGTGAGGCTCGGTGTGCTGAGCGCGACTCCCGGCAGGTTGACTCCTTGCCGACTGCGAATCTCGCCGTTGCCATCGACAACGCAGCGGACCCAACCGGCGGCCGCGTTTTGCTCGACGACCTTCAGCGACACGGTCCCGTCGGCCATCAAGATGCGGTCCCCCGCGCGGACGTCGTCGATGAGTTGCTCGTAGGTGCAAGTCAGCCGACCGGGCGTCTCGCTGGACTCACCCCGGACGAACTCAACCGTTGCTCCCAACTCGCAGACAAAGCTGCCGCCGGGCAAAGCACCGAGCCGAATCTTCGGTCCCGACAGATCGCCGAGGATGCCGATCGGTCGCTGTGTTTCGTTCGAGATCGACCGGATCAGCCCGACCAATCCGTGCAGCCATTCGTGCTTTCCGTGCGCGAAGTTCAGCCGGAAGACATCGACCCCGGCGTCGATCAAAGCCTTGAGCTTTTCCCGCGAGTCACACGCAGGACCGATGGTCGCAATGATTTTTGTTTTGGAAAACCGGGAATCCAGAAGGGGTGCGGACATGATCTCATCCAAGGCCAAGCTTTTGGCGAGAGCACTCGCGCCAGAAACAGAAACGGAACACAATGGCCGGGTTTTAGCCGGAAGTCCGCAACGGGAGTAGCCTCGCGAAACGTGGTTTCCTCGTGGTCATTTGACACATTTTCTGGCCGGGGAAATCTGTCAGGTTCATCTCGACACAATTTTGGCGACAGGTCTATAACCCCGCCCCCTTCCGGTTTCCCATCTCGAAAATCTCACCTCACTCCCCTGCCCATCGATGCGGATTCGCTCGTCCGAGTGCCTTTTGCACGGCGGAGATTCTGTGTCGAATTGATCCACCAGGATGATTGAACGATGAACAAGACTTCGTTTCGTTTGGCGTTCACGGCGGTATTAGCGAGTACGCTCAGCGGCTGTGCGTCGCCGATGAAAATGTTCGCGAAGAAGAATCAACCGTTTGAAGAATATCGAGCCCAAGAAATCGCTAAAGCTCAAAGACAGGCCGAGCAGGCCCACGTCTCAGGAAGTCAGGGCAAACGCGGCGGCTCGGCCGAAGTCTCGGAATTGCTGACTCAAGGTCACACGGCGTTCCAACAAGGCAACCTGCAAGAGGCTCAGTCGAAATACTCGGCCGTCGTGCAACGGCAGCCGAGTCATCCGGTCGCGAATCATCGGCTGGGAGTCATCGCCGACCGTCAGCAAGACTATATCACCGCTCAGCGGCACTACTTTGCGGCGCTCAGCACGACGCCGAACGATCCGAATTTGCTCAACGACATCGGCTATTCGTTCTTGATGCAGCAACGGTACGCCGAAGCGGAAAATTATTTGCAGGGAGCACTCCAAAAGAATCCGAAACATTCGCACGCGATCAACAATCTCGGTTCGTTGTACGCCAAGCAAGGTCAGCCCGACCGTGCCTTGGCGATGCTGCGGATGACCAACAGCGAAGCGGAGGCTCAAGCCAAATTGGCTCGACTAATGCCCGGCGGACCGAATGCCGCGCCTCAAGCGGGAACGATGATCGCGCAACAAAAATGGCCGCCGCAGAACACGGCACCGATGAATGCCGTGCCGAACAATCCGAATCCCTACACCCCGAATCCGTACAACGTTGCTCCCAACAATCCCGCGTACCCAGCCAACGGCGGACAACCGCTCGCGAACCCGAACATCGCAAACAATATTTGGGTTCCGCCCGACCCAACGCTGCCGAACAACTCACAGGCGATCGCGCAGACGTCAGCCGTCACCGATCCCAATGCGCCCGAATCGACGCGTCGCATCATCGAGCAAGCCGAAGCTCTTCGATTGAAAGCGATCTCCGATCGACAGATTCGCGACAATGCCAATCGGCAACACCAAGAGATGCTCAAGCAGCAACTCCGAAACGAAGAGCTTGGCCGATTGAACGCACTGCCGACAAATCTTCCGCCGCGCAATGCTCAATCGCTTGGTGACGTCGATCGCCGCGCGAACATCATCAATCCGATTTACTCACAGCCCAACGCCGCCAACCGCTGGAACGGCGCACCGAACTCCGTCCCGCCGGGCTCGAACCCACCGCTGGTCATCGGATCGCCGCCGTCCAATGCGAACGTGCCCAATCCGATGCCCTGGCAAACGACACCCGACGATCAACGACCACCGAACGGCATGACTCCTCCGCCGATCAATGGCTATCCGTATCCAATGCCGAACTACGTCCCAAATCCGAACCCGGATTCCATGCCGACTGGCACGGCGGACCCGTATCGCAACTCGATGCCGCCGAGCGGCACTGGCTCGCCGTTGGACGCATTGCCGAATTGGCCACCGAACGGTTCGTTGCCCTCAATGCCGCCGAACAACTCCGGAGCCGGTTCGTCTCCCACACAGCCGCCACCCAACAGTACGACATGGCCGAATGGCTTTCCTCCCGGCACGGTCGACGATCCGGCACGTACCGCTTCGCGGATGGGAATGAATGCTGGCCCCGGCAACTTGTTCCCAATCACACCGAGTCCCGGCTCCGGTTCCGGTATGCCGATCCCTCCGAACCGAGTCAACTCGTCGAACTCGTTCAACAACGTCGCCCCGCCAAACGGAGTCTCCCCCACAACTCCACCCAACTGGCCGGCGAATCCCAATCAACCGGGATACGGAAGTCCGACGAACGAGCCACCCGCCGGAACATTCGGTGCGGGTAACTTCAGTACGTCGTCCAACTCGCGAACGCAGCCGCCGGTTCGCAAGAACCCGCAGGATCAATTGCCGCCATCCGAGTGGTATCAAACTCCTGGTCGTTTCGGCGATTCGTCCACTGGAGGGATGCAAATTCAGCCGGCCAGCTATGGACTGAATCGCAATGACCGGCAGGCTCTCATCAACCAATTCGGAGCACCGAATTCTTCGACGCCCGATCCGCGACAACAAACGAACGATGTCCAACGCACGAGCACTCGCGCGAACGTTCCCGATCGCTCGGACGGAGACAATCGTTGGGAGAACGGCGCGATACCGGGAACTCAAAGTTCGCAGACATCAACGCCATCAATGCACGGCTACCTCGCGATTCCGTCCGGCGAGAACGCGCTCAACGAGTACGAGCGCATGATTCAACAGCAGGATGCCGAGACTCATCGAATTCAACAACAACTCGACGAGCAGCGTCAGTTGCCCAGTTCCGAAAACTTTCGCCGCAACCGCACGCAACCGCAGATCGGCACGCCCAACGGGCTCAGTCCACGGCAGTAACACGGTTGTCTCACAGCGAACTCTCCGACACATACGGCTGAGCCAGCGGCAGTGAGACCGTGTGCTGAAACCGATCCGTTGATTTGCTCACCGGCCGTGCGTACCAACCGCCGGTCGCAACCGGGGGCGAGAAATCAATCGTGATGCGGATCGCGTTCGGGATGCTGTTCGACGTGCCGCTGTCCCACGATGTCGTCCAGGTCACGCCATCAAAGTACTCGAACTGAATCGACGCGACTTCCGGCGCGAGCAACTTCGCCCCTGCCGCCATCGACGTCATATCGCCCGATTCATCCGCCGCTTGCATCGCCATTCGATCACCTTGCAAACGAGCCAGCCCGGTCGATTGTCCAAGCGGACTGGTCAACGAACCGGAAAGCTGTTGAGCCATCGTTGAGCTTGATCCCGCCAGAAAGTACGCGATCGATTGCATGTCGCTGCCGATGTACCCTGCGGAGTCTTCCGTCGCAGCACCACTTGCCGCGCCAAGACTCGCTGCGCGGCTGGGCAAGCTGACATGCACGATCAACGACTGCGAATCGCCATACAATCCGGTCTTCTGCGTCGAATAATTTTCGGTTGTCGTCGTCGTGTCCGATGAACCACCGGTCGTGCCACTGCTGGTACCGCCCGTCGTACTGCTTCCCGTCGAACCACTGCTACCACTCGAAGTTGAATCGCCGCTTCCTGTACTGCCCGAACTCCCCGTCGATCCGCTACTCGCACCACCGGAGCTCGACGACGAACCGGTGTCGGTCGAAGAAGTCAGTGCGCCATCGCGAAACACGACCGACCTAATGTCGGTCTCGATCCTCCGAAACAACGCGCGGGCCACTTGCGAGCGTTCCATTTCCACATGCCCCAGTGCCGACGACGACCAGTGCATCTGCAACGCCGTGTACAACGCCGCCAATAGCAAGCTCGCCAAGCCCAGAGCGAGGACCAGTTCCAACAGCGTGAAGGCGCGTCGATCGAAAGCAGAAGGCAGAAGGCGGAAGGCAGAAGACCGTTTCGCGTTCCGCATTCCGAATGCCGCATTGCCGCGACGTGCGTGATGGTTCTTCATGGCGACGTCGTCCCGTCTGTCCTGGCCTGCTGCGCGGCGGTCCAGACTTGCGGATCGCGAATCAATCGTCGGAGTTGATGATCGCTGGACGACAATCCGCTTTGACCGGGATGAGAAACCTTCACCGTTGCCAACATCGTGTCTGCGTGCGGCCCAACTTCGACTTGCAGGCTCCACGTCCAACTGGCGTCATCGTCGAACGGAGTATCGCTCGTCGATTGCAACGGGACCGCTCCGGCCACGACTTCATTCAACTTCGACTCGCACCGCAGGATCGCCTGCGTCGCCAATCTTGCCTGCACCGAGGCACGCACGCCGCCGTACCACAACTGGCTCAGCGCGGCCAACGCTCCGAGAAACAGTCCCAACGACAGCAGCACCTCCAGCAACGTGAGGCCGCGCCGCGAATGGACCTGACGGATTTGTCGTCGTCGTTGCATCACCGGCTCCGAGTTTCAATGCGCGAGACGATCACACCACCTGTGAGGCCGCGCAGCGTCAACCGGATTTGTCGATTGCTGGCGTCGAGCACCGCCAACTCAGCGTCCACCGCCGAGCCGTCGGGTTGAAACGTCAATGGGGCGCTCCAGCCGACCTGCATCAATTGATACGCGTTGGGCAAACCCGCCACCAGTTGTTCCGGCAATCGTTCCACCGAAAGAGGAATGCCGTTGATGTCGCTGCTGAAATTGATTCCCTTGGGCAACTCGCCGATCGTGATTTCCGTGACACTCGTCGTCGTTGTCGAGCTACCGGAAGTTGCACCTGAACTGCCAGCAGAGGAAACCGGCTCCATCGGCATCCAGGCATAGTGTTGGCCACCAGGCTCGAAGCGAAACTGCCAAGCGGTACTGTGGTCCAACGCTTTCAGCCGCGTGTTGGCCAGCTTCGTCCGAGCACGCTCGGCCCCTTCCTTCAGGGGTTGGTCGGCCATCATCCGCAACACGGGCGGGAAGACCAAACCGGTGACGATCAACAGCAACGCCAACACCAACAGCATCTCGGCAAACGTGAAACCGTCACGAGCCTGTTTCCGCCGCCGAAGAAGTCTGTCACGACGCATGACTCACCGCCGCCACGTAGGCCGGTCTCTCCGTGACCGGCATTTTCGAGTCACGGAGTGACTCGCCGACTTTTAATTCTGCGACCAATTGTTGATGTCGTCGGCGGTATCGTCTTGCCGATCCGCGCCGGCAGACCAGATTGCCGGGATACCGGTCGTCGTTTGGTGATTGCCCGCAGCCGGGAACTCGTACCGCAACGCAGTCTTCCAGGCGTCGAGCGGGACCTTTTCCAAATACGGTGCTCGCGGCTTCGCGGAGTCAGCCGTTTGCTCAGGCGTCATCAACATTTGAATGACGGAGTCGCCGTTCCCTTGCGGGAAATCGCCATCGTGCAACGCGGCGTATTGCTTCACCGCTTGCTCAAAGCCGGAGATGCTGATGCGTGTGGCTCGGCGGTTGGCTTCGTCTTGGCGACCGAGCAGGTTCGGCACCACCATCGCCGCGATGACGCCCAAAATCGCGAGCACCAACAACACTTCGATCAACGTGAATCCCGAACGGACGGGACGGTGACGAGTTAACCGGCGAGACACTTGCATGGCGAGTTCCTTGCGGAAGGGATTTCTGGCGGGCGGGATCTGATCAACATCACCCGGCCCCGATGGCGCGGGCTTCAGAATTTCGACATCAGCGTACTGAATCACCCACCCTCTGAAAATGGGCTGCGGTGCGATTCGAGTTTGTCTCAGCGAGAGTCACCTGACCTGAGCGAACTCCGCCGCAGAATCACCGTGAATTCCAGAAAACTCGGCGGCCGGTTCCGAATGTTCCGGGACGGTGACGCTCGCGAACAAACTCATAAGTCGCGAGTCTGAATGAACAACGCCTTCTTCTCGCCGGGCAAGGTGAAGTCGAAGCCGCAGTGCTTGAAGAATTCTTCGTTCGACGTGATCGCCATGATCTCCAACACCTGACGCTCACACGCCCGCTCGACGCAACGCTGCACAAGCTGCTTGCCGATCCCCGTTCCACGGAATTCCGGAGCGACCGCGAGACTTCGAATCTCACTCATCTTCGGCGAGTAAATCTCCAACGCCGCGAAGCCGACGATCCGGCCGTCGGACTCAGCAACGAAGCCGTGAGGCAACAGATCTTCCAACTCCTGCGTCGTCCGAGGCAACAACTTGCCAGTCGCCACGGCTGGCTCGATGAACTTCGCAATCGCCGACAAATCCTCTTGGCAGACAGAGCGAATCGCGACAGAAGCAGGCAACTTGGACATTGGATTCCTTGAGGTCTGAAAGTTGTCGTGACTGTGTCAAGTTTCATGAGCCGGCACGCGCTAGCGCAATGGCACTTACTTTACCCCAGTAACCCGCAGCGTCAGCGAGGGAAA
>JAYVQJ010000071.1:0-11919 GCA_043777235.1 Planctomycetia bacterium | reverse complement strand
GAAACAACCCGCGGCTAGCGCCTTGCGGCTCACTTTCTCCCGGAATCAACACGAATGGCGGAGAGCCCAAAAAGGCAATGACCGAACGACAACCAACTCGACCGCCGCGACTCACGATGCGTTACGGCAACTGCGTGTTTCCCATCAAAAATCGGTCGCATTCGCGAGCACATTCACGGCCTTCGTTGATCGCCCAGACGATCAGGCTTTGGCCGCGGCGACAGTCGCCCGAAGCGAAGACTCCGGGAATGCTGGTCGCGTATTTGCCGTAGTCCGCTTTGAAGTTCGAACGCGGGTCCAACTCGATACCAAGCTGATCGGCCAGCAACTTCTCCGGACCAAGGAAGCCCAACGCAAGGAACACGAAGTCGCATTCCAGTTCGACTTCCGAGCCTTCGACTCGGGTGAACGGTGCTCCTCCTTTGACCGGCTTCGACCAATCGACTTTGACCGCCGTCAGCGATTTGAGATTCCCGTTCGCGTCGCCGTTGAAGCGAACCGTGTCGATCGAGAACGTGCGCGGGTCGGCTCCGAATTTCGCGGCGGCTTCAGCGTGGCCGTAGTCGATGCGAAAGATGCGCGGCCATTGCGGCCACGGGTTGTTGCCGGCTCGATCATCCGGCGGCTGCGGGACGATCTCGAAGTTCAGCAAGCTTGAGCAACCCTGTCGCATCGACGTGCCAAGGCAGTCGTTGCCGGTGTCGCCGCCGCCGATGACGATGACTTTCTTCCCTTCGACATTGAGGCACTTGCCGTCGCGCAGATCGGAATCCAGCAGGCTCTTCGTATTGCCGTGCAGGAACTCCATCGCGAAATGAACTCCCTTGAGCTCTCGGCCGGGGATCGGCAGGTCGCGCGGCTTCGTGGCTCCTGTCGCCAATACGACGGCGTCGTTCTCTTCGCGGAGATGTACGGCGTCGATGTCTTTGCCGACTTCGCAGCTCGTCACGAACTTCACTCCCTCATCGGCCATCAAGTTGACACGCCGTTGGACGACCCACTTTTCGAGCTTCATGTTCGGGATGCCGTACATCAGCAGTCCACCGATCCGATCGGCTCGTTCGTAAACCGTGACCGTGTGGCCGGCTCGATTGAGCTGTTGCGCTGCCGCGAGTCCCGCCGGTCCCGATCCAATGACTGCGACTTTCTTTCCCGTTCGAGTCTTCGGAGGCTGAGCCGTCACCCAGCCTTCATCAAAGCCCTTGTCGATGATCGAGCACTCGATGTTCTTGATCGTCACGGCTGGCGACGTGATCCCCAACACGCACGAGCCTTCGCACGGAGCGGGACAGACTCGGCCGGTGAACTCCGGAAAGTTGTTCGTCTTGTGCAACCGATCAAGCGCCTCGCGCCAATGGCCGCGATAAACAAGATCGTTCCACTCCGGAATCAGATTGTTGATCGGACATCCCGACGCCATGTTGGCGATCAGACCGCCTGTGTGGCAGAAGGGGACACCGCAATCCATGCAGCGACCACCCTGCTTGCGGAGGTCTTCTTCCAGCATGTGATGATGAAACTCGCGCCAATCCAAAATCCGCAACGCCGGATCTCGATCCGTCGGCAACTGCCGTTCAAACTCCATGAAGCCCGTCGGCTTACCCATCGCACTCACTCACTTTCTGTCGGTCTCTGTCAGTTATTGTCCAACGTCTGATTTCTGGTTCGCGCGGGCCGCGTTCGTCTGCTCTGTTGTTTTTTTCTGCTGACGCACAAATTCAATCGCTTCGTCGATCTCGCGATTCAACGTCTCTTCAGGAATTCCAGCACAATTCGCGCGGGCTTTCTCCATCACCTCGCGTCCACGTCTGAGCAACCTGTCCTGGTCTGTGTTGTCCCGGCGCGGAGTTAGTGAAACGTACGTTCGGCCGCTCGACTTCTGCCGCTCTTGCAGGTCGAGGAAGATCGCTCGCAAGTCGAATTGAAATTTCGCCGCGTGTGATTGGCGAATCTGGTGAATCTCTTCCACGATCGGATCAATCGTCATGGTACGTCCTCGCTCAAGAGTTCCTCAGGAGTACAGATCACTGGCGGCGCGTAACCGAGTTGCCGACACACCAACTCGATCAGAGGCCGCATCGTCGCATTGTTGATGTGCCGAAGATTCCAGGTCACCAGAAAGTCCAGGCCGTTGGTGGTTGCGATCGCCACATGCAACGCGTCATCGGCCGCTTTTGCGGGCAAAGCCCCGTGATTCAATAACGCCTCGGCCAGTTGATAGGCCGTCTCCGTTGCGGACAAGACACCAAACGCCTGGATTGTCGCCAGCCGTACTTCGGCCGCCTTCGCATCGCCCGCAGAGGCTTCGTCGATAACTAAATCCGAGACAAACATTTCGAATCTTTCGGGGGCTGATCCCCACCACAAACGCGTCGATTGCTGATGCCCCGCGACGATGGCATCCGTACTCGGCCAAGCTGAGAGATAACTGACAACCGTCGTTTCCACATACACACGAGGCTTCATGACTTAAACCTGCCCCGCCGCTGTCGCGACAACCTTACTCGTTTTCACCGGAGTCTCCTTCGCCATTTCGGCCAAGGCTCGCTTGTAGTCCACCGGCATGACCTTGAGGAAATGCTTCAGCTCGGTGGCCCAGTTGGCGAGGATTCGCTTCGCGACGGCGCTGCCGGTGTAGTTCGCGTGGTTGGTAATGAGCCGCTTGAGGTCGGCAATGTCGGCCTCCACTTCGAGCTTTTCGAGTTCGACCATCTCCGGATTGCAGTTCGCTTTGAGTTGCACTTGCGGGTCGTAGACGTAGGCGATGCCGCCACTCATTCCGGCGGCGAAGTTGCGGCCGGTGGGGCCGAGCACCACTGCTCGGCCGCCGGTCATGTATTCGAGGCCGTGATCGCCGCAGCCTTCGACGACTGCTTCGGCTCCGCTGTTGCGGACGCAGAAGCGTTCGGCGGCGACACCGCAGAAGTACGCCTCGCCGTGAATCGCGCCGTACAATGCGACGTTGCCGATGATGATGTTTTTGTCGGACTCGAACGTCGCGGCCATCGGCGGATAGATGATGACGCGCGCACCGCTGAGCCCTTTGCCGACGTAGTCGTTCGCGTCTCCTTCGAGTTCCAGCGTGACACCGTGAACAGCCCACGCTCCGAAGCTTTGGCCGGCGTGGCCGGTGAACTTCAGGTGGATCGTGTCGTCCGGCAAGCCGTCCGCTTTCCAGCGTTTGCTGACCTCGTGAGACAGCGTCGTGCCGGTCGCTCGATCGGTGTTGACGATGCGGAATTCCTTCCGCAGCTTCGTGCCATTGTCGATCGCGTCGCGACAGGCGGGGATCAGCGTCGTTTGGTCGAGCGTGTATTCCAGGCCGTGCTTCTGTTTGATTTGGCAGTATGTCTGCACGTCGGGTCGCGGCTTTGGGACCGGTGCGAGCATCGCCGAGAGATCGACTCCCTTGGCTTTCCAGTGCTGCACCGCGTCGTCGGTTTCGAGCAGATCGACTCGGCCAACCAGTTCGTTCATCGTGCGAATGCCGAGCGACGCCATGATCTCGCGGCACTCTTCGGCGGCCATGAAGAAGTAATTGATGACGTGCTCCGGCTGACCGGTGAACTTTTTCCGGAGTTCCGGGTCTTGCGTCGCGATCCCGACCGGGCAGGTGTTGAGATGACACTTCCGCATCATGATGCAGCCGAGCACGATCAGCGGTGCGGTCGCGAAGCCGAACTCTTCGGCTCCCAACATGCAGGCGATCGCGATGTCACGACCGGTCTTCAACTGGCCGTCGGTCTGCAATCGGACGCGGCTCCGCAGATCGTTCATCACCAACGTCTGGTGAGTCTCGGCGATGCCTAATTCCCAAGGCAGACCGGCGCACTTGATCGACGTCAGAGGACTCGCGCCTGTCCCGCCTTCGGTGCCAGCGATCGTGATGTTGTCGGCGTGACCTTTCGCAACACCGGCCGCGATCGTGCCGACGCCGACTTCGCTGACCAGCTTCACGCTTATCCGAGCTGACGGATTCGCATTCTTCAAATCGAAGATGAGCTGAGCCAAGTCTTCAATCGAATAGATATCGTGATGCGGCGGCGGACTGATGAGTCCGACACCCGGCGTGCTGTGCCGAGTCGCGGCGATGATCTTGTCCACCTTGTGACCGGGGAGTTCGCCCCCTTCGCCGGGCTTGGCCCCTTGAGCGATCTTGATCTGCAACTCGTCGGCGTTCGTGAGATACCAACTCGACACACCAAAGCGACCGCTCGCGACTTGCTTGATGGCTGAACGTCGCGAATCGCCATTCGCATCGGGGATGAACCGTTTGTAGTCCTCGCCCCCTTCGCCGGTGTTGCTTTTGCCGCCGATGCGGTTCATCGCGATCGCCAATGACTCGTGAGCATCCGCCGAGATCGACCCGTAACTCATCGCGCCGGTGCAGAAGCGTTTGACGATCTCGGACACCGGTTCGACTTGCTCGAGCGGAATCGGCGCGAGTCCAGTCTTGATTTTCAGCAGCCCGCGCAGAAAGCACGACTTGTGCGTGTCTTCATTTACGATCTGTGCGAACCGTTTGTAGGAAGTCTTGTCGCCGGTTCTCGCGGCGTTCTGAATCTCGGCAATCGTGAACGGGTTCCAAGCATGCTTCTCACCGGTCTTTCGCCAGTGATACTCGCCGGGGTTCGGCAGCACGGACAGCGATTGCCCTTCGCGCTGCGGGAAGCCGACTTCGTGCCGCTGCATCGCTTCCTTGCCGAGCACTTCGAAATCGACACCTTTGATGCGGCTGGCGGTTCCTGAGAAGCAGTAATCGACGACGCTCTCGTTCAGGCCGAGCGCCTCGAAAATCTGAGCACCCTTGTATGACTGCAACGTCGAGATGCCCATCTTGCCCATGACTTTGAGCATCCCCTTCTCGACCGCCTTGCGATACGCGGCGACGATCTTTTCGTCGGTCCACTTGTCTTCGATCGTGCCGTCCTCGCGGCTTTGACGGATCGCCTCGAAGACGAGGTACGGGTTGATCGCGTCGGCTCCGTAACCGACCAGCAAGCAGTGATGATGCACCTCGCGCGCCTCGCCGGTCTCGGCCACGATACCGATGCGAGTTCGCAGCTCGTGTCGCACGAGATGCTGATGTACTGCTCCGACCGCCAGCAGCGAACTGACGGGCACACGCTCCGGCCCGGTCGAACGATCCGACAGCACCAGCAAACTGAAACCGCTTTCAATCGCCTGAGTCGCTTCCTGGCAGATACGTTCGAGACACCAGCGCAGTCCCGGATCACCCTGTGAGCGCGGGAACGTGATGTCGATGGTCTTCGTCTTCCAGTTGCGATAGCTCAGATGCCGAATCGCCGCCAACTCTTCGTTCGTGAGGATCGGATTCGGGACGACGAGCCGGTGACACTGCCGCTCGGTCGCATCGAGCAGGTTTCCTTCCGGTCCGATGAAGCATTCCAGTGACATGATGACTTCTTCGCGAATCGAATCGAGCGGCGGGTTCGTGACCTGCGCGAAGAGTTGCTTGAAATAGTCGTAAACCAATCGCGGTTGGTCCGACATGCACGCCAGCGCGGCGTCGTTCCCCATCGAACCGAGCGGGTCTTTCTTCGTCTCGATCATCGGGATGAGCATGAACTGCAACGCCTCGGTCGTGTACCCGAACGCCTGCATTTGCTTGAGCAACGTCGCCTCGTCGTAACGCGGCGGAGCCTCCGCGCTCGGAAGTTCAGACAGCCGGATGCGCTGACTCGACAGCCATTCGGCATACGGCCGCTTCGACGCGACCGATTGCTTCAACTCTTCATCGGGGATCAATCGGCCTTGCTCGAAGTCCACGAGAAACATCTTGCCGGGCTGCAAGCGACCTTTGATCGCAATGTTCTCCGGCGCGATGTCGAGCACTCCGACTTCGGACGCCATCACGACTTTGTGGTCCTTCGTGACGTAATACCTGCTCGGCCGCAGCCCGTTCCGATCGAGCACCGCGCCGATGTAATGCCCGTCGGTGAACGAGATCGACGCCGGCCCGTCCCACGGTTCCTGCAACGACGAGAAGTATTCGTAGAACGACCGCTTTTCGTCGGACATCGCGTGATGATTCTGCCACGCTTCGGGGATCATCATCATCACCGCTTCGGGCAGCGATCGCCCGGCGTGATACAGCAACTCCAGCGCGTTATCGAAGTTGCCGGAGTCGGAGCAATGTGCTTCGCAAATCGGAAATAGCTTTTGTAGATCGCCCGCAAACAGTTCGGACTGCATGACTCCCTGCCGAGCGTACATCCAGTTGACGTTGCCTCGCAGCGTGTTGATTTCGCCGTTGTGAGCCATGAACCGGCACGGCTGAGCACGATCCCAACTCGGAAATGTGTTGGTCGAGAACCGCGAGTGAATCATCGCCAGATGGCTCTTGTAGTCCGGGTCACGCAAGTCCGGGAAATACGGCATGACCTGCGACGGCATCATCATCCCCTTGTAGATGATGATCCGCGTGGACAACGAGCAGACATAAAACAGCAATGCCTGCGACAGCTTCGATTCGTCGCGCAGCCGATGACTCGCCACCTTGCGAATGATGAAGAGCTGCCGGTCAAACGCCGCCTGATCGATCCCTTCTTTCGCGCCCACGAAAAGCATTTCCATCACAGGCTCGCGCGAGCGTGCCGTCGGTCCAATGTCCGCCCCGTCCGCATCGGTCGGCACGTTCCGCCAACCGATCAGCGATTGCCCTTGCTCGGCAATGATTTCGTTGACGGTCTGTTTGCAGGTTGCACGCTCAACTGGATCGGTCGGCAGAAACACAATCCCCGCTGCATATCGGTCGCGCGGCGGCAGCGATGCCTTCAGTTCCGTCTTCGCGATCTTTTCCAAGAACTCATACGGCAGCGCGGTCAGAATGCCCGCTCCGTCGCCAGTGTTCTCTTCGCAGCCGCAAGCTCCGCGGTGAGTCATCCGGCGCAGCATCTCATCCGCGTCATCGACGATCTGCCGCGACCGCTCGCCTTTGATGTGCGCGACGAAGCCGACACCGCAGGCATCGTGCTCGAAGGCCGGATCGTACAGCCCTTGTTTCTTGGGCATCCCGTTGCTGTGAAGTTGAATCTGACTCATCGCAAAACCTTTTCCAAAACTAACCCGAAGCGTCAGCGAGGGCGGACGCTCCAATCGACTCTGGCCTTGGTATCGAAACCCCGTGAAGCGCTCGCCCTCGCTAACGCTTCGGGTTAGTGACTTGCCCGCTAGCCCGCGGGGCTAGCGCTGGCCACCGTCGAGTTTTTCGCTGGCCGCACCACTCGCGACCGGCCTTTGTGGTTTCCGTTGGCTCGATCGACCGGCGGCAGAGAATCTGCCGGTGCCTTGAGTAGTTCCTTGAACTTGCTGGCTGCCGTCGAAAGAGTTTTGTGTCGCCGATGAATCACTCCGATCGGACGGTGCCACGCGACATCTTTTAAGTGCAGCGCGACGAGCGTTCCGGCATCGACCTCACGCTGCACCGTCGGTTCCGGCAGAATCGAAACTCCCGAACCGATCTCGACCGCACGCTTGATGTTCTCGATGTTGTCGAACGAGTGAACCGTGTTCACCGAAATCTTCTCCGCCTTCAGCCAGCGATCGATCTGACGGCGAATCTTCAACTCCTCGGTGAAGCAGACGAAGTCTTCGCCTTCGAGCGTCTGCACTGAAACACCCGATTGCACGCGACCTTCATCGACAAGTTTGTGATCGGGCGGCACGACGAGCACCATCGGTTGCTGCTGCCACTCCTGAGCCGAGAACTCGCCCCCTTCTTTCGGGAACGAGACCAAGCCCAGGTCGGCTTCATCGGCCGAGACGCGACGGTAAACCTCATCGGGATGCAAGTAGTCGATCCGCAATTCGACCAACGGGAAGTCATCGCGGAACCGAGCGATGTAGCGATCCATCTCTGACAGACCAACCGAATAGATCGCCGCCACTCGAACGCGACCGACGACCTTATTGACCATCTTGCGGACTCGGTCTTCGAGCTCGCGGTACTCATCGAGCAATGTCCGGCAGCCTTCGTGATAAACGACTCCGGCCGGAGTCAACTCGAACGGTCGCTTCGTGCGGTCAATCAGCTTAACGCCCAGCCCGGCTTCCAAAGCGGCAATCGACTGGCTGACCGATGACTGCGTGACATCCCGTTCGGCGGCCGCCTTCGAGAAACTGCGCAACGCGACGACATCGCAAAACAGCTCGACGGTGCGCAACGGCATGACAACTCAACCTGCTCGCCAACGCGAGGCAACATCAGTTTTCCTAATACAGCATCCTGCCGCCCATTATTCCAGGACGGCAAATTACCCCGTGATTTCGCGGTCGTCAAGAAACTGACCAGTGTCCGAACTTGATGCATCGCGTGGTCGGAACTTAGCAGGAAGTTCCACCTGACGGAGTGGCATCAGTTCTTGCATTCCATCCGAGCCCCGGCTTTGCCATCCGAGCTACCGAATCCTCGGCAAAGACATAGCTCGGATGGCAACGCCGAGGCTCAGATAAGGCGAAGCAAGAAGTCTCATATCACTGATTCGGCGAACGCCACACCGTCATCGCAAACGCTGGGGCATCGGCGTTCTTCAGCGGAAACGAACTCACCCGCCGGCAGTGCATGATGTCGCCGAGCACATCTCCCGCGATCAGCGTCAGCACTTCGGGAGTCATTCGCGAATCGGGATATCGCACCCGGATCGACTCCAGCCAAGCAGCCATTTCGACTCGCAGCGGATCAGGCTTCGGTGGCTCAGTCGGAGACTTCGGTTCTTCGGAAAATGTGACCGCCACGACCGGCAGTCCTGCGGCTGCGGCGGCAACGGATTTCGCAAATCCTCGACGAGAAATCGACATGTCAAAAGCTCACCGATTCGAGGCCAATCAAACAATCGAGGCAGGCTATTTCGTCGGCGATCGTCGCACAACTCGCAGCCGACCGCCCAACGAATCGTTGCTGGAATTCTCGCAGATCGAGCATTAGGCTTCCCGCCCCGTAGGTCAGCCTTCCGAGGCTGACCCGATCAACGGTTGACGCCGTTTCTTCATTCGGGTCGGGCTAGGAAGCCCAACCTACATTGAATTCCCCGGAAGTCACACGATGTCGAACTTGAAGTCGCAAGCGATCGCCGGAGTCTCAGCCGGTTCCGAAACGCAATTGATGACCAAGTGGCCCTCGATCGCCGCGTTGGGACTAGGCCGCACTCTTGGTCAATTGATGACCAGTATTCCAACTCGAATCGCGCTCGCATTGCCGGTCGGCGCACCTCTCGGAGCACTGCTGTACTTCGTTCAAAAAGTGATCGGCGAGCGTTTCACAATCACGAACAAGTCGGTCCAACGTTGGACGGGACTCGGCGGTCGAATGATTCAGCGGATCGAACTGAGCGATATCGCCAACATCGAAGTCCGCCAGCAATCCGGGCAAGAATTCTTCAACGCTTCCGACCTGCTGCTGCTCAACGCCAAGGGTGACGTCGCCATGCGACTGGAAGGTCTGCCGCACGCCGAGATCTTCCGCGAGAACATCACGAAAGCTCGTGAGTCCTTCCTCCGAGTCCAAGAATCGCTCAACACGATCAAAGCCCGGCACTCGACGTAGCCCAGCCATTCCATCGTAGCCCAGTCATTCCATGACTGGGATTTTCGAGTCACGGAGTGACTCGGCTACAGTGTCCGACCTTCGGCCGCGCTGTCGAATTGATCGGGATCAACTGGTTTGGCTGGCGGCTTGCGTCCCTGAGGACCAGACGGCTTCGACGGACCAGGTCCGATCGAAAAGTCAGACAGCCACTCATCCAGCAACGATGTCGGTTGCTCGACCATCGAGGCGGCGGACACGCGCAACCGTTCCTCCCAAGCAGGCGTGTCACTCGCGAACGCCTTCGCCAACTCAGAACGCGCCGGTTCGCGATCCTTCTGCGGCAACATTGGCCAAAGCTCACGAGCCAAGTCCGTCAACTCTTTGCTCGACCGGTTGTGCTGTAATCCAGAGACTGCCAGACGCCACGCTTCGAGCAACTCCCCCTTCACGGCACGTTCGACCGCGAGGCTCTCCCAGACGCGAGGCAGCGCCGGATCGCGCCGTACGGCTTCGCGGAAGTGAGGCACCGCCTCCGCCATTTTTCCTTCTCGTCGACCAAGAAAGGCGTGATAACGAGCGTCCCAGAACGGATGCAGCACTCCGAAGATCGCCAACGGCAGCAAGGCGTGCGAAGCGACCCACGCCAGCCGCCCCTTGCGACTCCGAGCTGCTCGCGCATTGAGCCAGCCATAACCGACCCCGACGAAGTGCGCCATGTTCGCGATCGACACGATGTTGAGCGCCGTCAGTCCCACGAACAGAAAGAGAAACATCCACGTACCAAAAACGGCTTGATCATTCAGACGTCTCGCAATCTGGGGATCGTATTGCCGCTCGATCAAGCACCAGCCGAACATCGCACAGCCGACACCCGACAGCCCAATCGCATAATGCCCCAAGTAAAGCTCCGACAATATCGTGACCGTGGCTGACAAGAACCAAAAGCTGACGTATGCCGTGCGCCGCATGCGCCGTTCCAACATTGGCCCCATCAGCCACATCGAACTCACATTGCAAACCAAGTGCAGCAAATTGACGTGATGAAATGCGCTCGCCGGAATTCGCAGCCAGCGCCACCACGACCCAGCCCACAAATCGAACGGCCCATTGACTTCTTCCTCGTACTGCCTGCCCACAACCGCACCAAAGGTTCGCTGCGCTTCGGAATGCGACGGCCCCGAACCCATGAATTCGACAGCGAGAAACAACAACACCGACGCCGCCAGCAGGCAAAAGGTCACCGGAGCAGAACGAAAATCACGACGCAGCGCGGCCAACATGCGGAATCCCTTCTCAAAAAATGTGCCGCGAGTTGTAATCGCAATCGGCCGGCACCGAGTAGACCGATGCGGGCAATACCATCCGTGCGTCACTTCCCGGCCTTTTGCTCGCGCAGGATCGTCAGATCGACCGCCTGGCCGGAATCGAGCACGACCTTTGCCGCGACCTTCCGCAAGACCTCTTCCAGCGTGTCGAGGTATTTGCGTCGCATCGTCAGTTGTCGAGCCGCCGCATACGACCGACGCCCCGACGTTTCGTCGGAGCGAAGCTGAGCAATCAGCTTGCTGAAACTCTCGGCCTCGGCCTTCGCCGCTTCGACGGATTGACGACGGAAGACTTCCGCCGAGTCCGTCGCACGCCGCGACGTTGCACGAGCTTCGGCCTCACGTTGCTCAGAATACGCTCGCGCCTGATTGATCGCCGTTTCCTTGTCGGCGCGAGCATTCAGCACGTCGATGAACTCCGCTTTCACTCGCAACGGCGGCGAGACATTGGCGATCGTGACGTCTTCCACCATCAGTCCCAACTGCTGCTCGCGAGCCAAACGTTGCAGGTCCGCCGTCATCCGTTCGCGAAGTTGATTGCGGCCCAGCGTGTGCGCGAAATCAACGCCGCTGAGTAGCATTGCATCCGCCAACACCGACTCAGCAAGCGTCCGCAATCGCCGCTCCGGTGAGACTGCGCCGAACAGGAACTCGCCGACCGCAGACTCGGCGACCCGATAGCTGACGCTGATCTGCACGTTGAGAATGTTTTTATCGCCGCTCAAAAACTGTGCCTGCCGCGCGGGATCGACGTTGCGCAGGAAGGCTGTTTGCGACGGCTCAGTCTGTTCCAAGTCACCGAGCTTCAGCGTCCGAACCTCGTTCAAATTGACTCGATCCACTGTCGAGAACGGCCACGGACAATCGTAATGCCAACCGCTCGGCCACAGCCGCACCTCGCCGTTTGCGTTCTTCACGGCCGCTCCGAACCGCCGCACGACGGCGGCTTCGTTGCCGCGAACGACGAAGAAGCCCGTCAGCATGAAGATGAAGAGCAGTGCAAAGTGCAGAGTGACGAGTGCAAAGTGCAAAGTGAGACGGCCAGCG
>JAYVQJ010000070.1:0-3041 GCA_043777235.1 Planctomycetia bacterium | reverse complement strand
TCGAGCATGATTTCAGCGAGTTGATAATTGGCTGCGTCTGTAGGCCACAGCGGAGTGGCTCGGATCGTCGCCAATGACTTCGCAGCGTTGTTGTTCTTTAATTCCAGGTCGTACCGTTGGATTGCCTTCTGAGCCGGCATGCCGAATAAGAATGGCAGCGGGCCGTCGATGATGTTGGCACCCTGAATTTGCTTCGGGAGAAACATGCGTGTGGCTTCTTTTTCTTTCACGTTCACTTGGGTGACCATTTGGCTGTCGCAGTACCACCGCTCGGCAGGACCAGCTTGACCGGTGAACTTCATCGCCCGACCGTCTTCCCAATGCTTGCGCGGTTCAACGACTCCGACTTTGTCTTTGTCGGGAGTCATGTCGATCCGGCCCTTGTCAGGAGCTTCGTAATAAAACTTGCCGGTGTTGTGCTTCACGACGTTGAAGACATAGTCGTATTCCCAGCGGCGATGTTCACCTTCGAGCTTCTTGATTTTTGCCGACGAGACGGCCCATTCTTCGAGCAGTTTCATCAGGTCCGGTGGCACATTCCTGACCCGATGTTCGAGCGGAGAAGGCCGCAGTTGCTTGTTCGGGACGTCCGGCTCTTCGCCTCCGACAAGTTGAATGTTCTTTTTCGGAGGGGCCGTCTTGGTCGTTGGTGGCCGTGCCCCGGACGTCTTGTCCTGAGCGGTCACGTCGGCTAGCACAATCAAACCAATGGCCAGCGTGAAAATCCACACGAGTGCTCGCATCGGCATCCTTCCGAATTTGGATCGCGGCATGATTGTCCTGTGTCGAGAAGACATCCTTGTCAGCTCACCCGGCGAGATCAGCAATCTTGCAGCAAATTCACCGGGTAACAGTGGCGAGATATTAGGTATCCCGACAAAACAGCTCTACCCCGGTTTTTCAGCCCGCCAATTCCCCTTGAGAACCTCACTATGGTCGTTCGATGAACTCGCCGTCTGGTGAATTTTGGTTTGTGTCTCTGAAATCGGTTGACTCTCTCTGAAGCTGGCACATATTCGAAAATAGGTCTTGCCATGTCGAAGGAATCATCTTTCGCTTGACGATAGGTCTGTTGCGAAAGGGCAACACATGCGTCGCTTCAAAAGGTTCCTCAGCGAAGAGAGCGGCCCCACAACAGTCGAATACGCCATCCTCCTGACGTTGCTGGTGCTGGGTTCCGTCACAACGTTGGGCGGCTTCGGGGGCGGCGTCAAAAACATTTACACCTCGATTAGCGGGGCACTTCCGACAGGTCCATGAGAGACCGCTGCTTGAGTGGCCATTGCCTGCGATGTCCGTGCAGAATGGATCTGCCTCGCAATTGGCACGGCTCGCAGTCACGCGGATTGCGGCCCGTTTGAGAATCGTTGATACTCGGCGCGAGTCATCATCCGTCACGATTCCTCAATCTGAGTTGCCATGAACGCTGCTCCCAGTTTCAAAATTCTGCCTGACCAAACCGAACTCGAACAGATGCAGCGTGACCTGCGGTTCTATCCCAGCCAGGTCACTGATCCGAAAGTGCTCCGCCGTGAACAGGTCGAGCAATTCAATCACGACGGTTACATCCGGGGCCTGCGAGTCTTCGATGCCGTCGGCACCGAACGCAATCGGAAATACTTCGATGCGCTACTTACAAAGGTGCTGGCTGCCGGCGGAGACAGCTACTCGATCAGCACGGCGCATCTGAAGTACGGCTACGTCTACGATCTGATCACGAATCCGAGCATCGTTGATTGCGTGGCGGACATTCTTGGCCCGAACGTGATCGGCTGGGGCTCGCACTTCTTTTGCAAGATGCCCAAGGACGGCAAAGAAGTCGCCTGGCATCAGGACGCCAGCTACTGGCCGCTGACTCCGTCGAAGACCGTCACCGTCTGGCTGGCGATCGACGATGCTGATCAAGGCAACGCTTGCATGAAGTTCGTCGCCGGCTCGCAATATGTCGGCCACTTGACGTACCGACCCAGTAGCGAGGCGGATCACAACGTGCTCAATCAATCGATCGACAACGCCGAGCAATACGGCGCGGTCGTCTACGACGAACTCCAGGCAGGTGAGGTGTCGATCCACGCGGATTTGCTGCTGCACAGTTCCGAGGCCAACTTGTCCGATCGTCGCCGCTGCGGCTTGACCCTCCGCTATTGCACCCCCGATGTTCGCGCCGGCTCCGAATGGAATAAAAAGGGAGTCGTCGTCCGCGGGATCGATCCGACTGGCCACTGGGCGAATCCGCCTCGGCCCAGTGTCGAGTGACGCGGGCGAATGAATGGCGAATCGCGAATACGGAATTGGAAGACCTGAAAGCGAGAGCCAGCCGCGTCTTGTTTCCCATTCTGCCTTCGCTATTCAGTATGCAGTATTCACCATTCATTTCTTTTGCAGGTGCCGCCTAAGTGATTGCGACTGCCCCGCGCTGCGACCGCCGCCTTTCAATAAGTGGGCTCAAAACTCGTTGTGAACACTCGTCAGAATGTGCCATAAAGAATTGGCCCAACGGTCACAATGCTGCCCGCAAACTTAGTTGCGAGCCTCGGAACAGGCCGTTATCTTGCCCCGCCTCTTTGAGGCTCGTAAATCCGTTTGCACAATCGTTTAAGGTGAGTCAGTCATGGAAACAAAGCTGGTCGCTCAACGGCGAACCAAGTTGGGCACGTCCGCGAATCGTCGTCTGCGGGCGAGTGGTTTCGTTCCGGGAAACGTCTACGGTCACAAGCAAGATCCCATCTCGGTGAGCTTCCCCTCGAAAGAAGCAGCCGCGCTGGTCAATTCGACGCACCGAGTCGTCGATATCGAACTCGACGGCAAAACCGAGACTGCGATTCTTCGCGAGACTCATTGGGATGCCTTCCACAGGGAACTGCAACACGTCGATTTCATGCGCGTCGATGCGAATGAACGAGTCAAAGCCGACGTCGATGTCGTGCTGCGTGGCACCTCTGCCGGTGCTCTGGCGGGAGGCATCTTGGAGCAGCCGTTGCACATGCTGCACGTCGACTGCTTGGCCATCAAGATTCCTGAAGCAATCTTCGTCAAAGTAC
>JAYVQJ010000069.1:0-3046 GCA_043777235.1 Planctomycetia bacterium | reverse complement strand
AGCCGCTCGATCCCCTGACATTGCTCGCGATGATGATGCGTCAGCAGCAGCCACTCGACCCGTTGGACACCGATCTCCGCCAGATGATCCAGCACGCTGCCGTCACCCAGATCAATCAGAAGCGCGGTGTCGCCATCACGCAGAACATGCACGTTGCAGGTGTCGGTCCAGACGAACAAATCGGGCTGCGCCTGCGGATCGGGCTGACGAAACCCCGCTCTCGGCGCTGCGGACTTCTTGGCGAGTTCGTCGGCACGAACGCAGACCACCATCGACAACAACAACATCGCGGCGAGCAACGGTTTCATGTCCAATCCTTCTGACACCTGCGGAAGTTTTCTGACACTCACGAATTGCAGGTGTTGTCTTTCGCCCCGAAGGGGCAGCCCTAGATCAGCCCAGGCCAACGGCCTTGTTGTTACACACATCTCATTCCTTCATCAGGGCACCGTTGGGCTTGTCCCAACGGAACCCATGACTGACTGGCTACAGCGGAAATCTGGGCCTGTAAATGATTTTGTGTCAGCCGCCGTAGGACCGGCATTTGCTTGATTACTGAGGAAGTCGTCCCTCGAAGAGAATCGCGAAATGGTTGAGGGCCGCTTTCCAGTTGGGGATCGGCATGGTCCATTTCTTCGAGGCTTCGCGGATGGCCATGAAGGTGATCTTCAAGGCGGACTCCTCATTGGGATAAATCTTGCGGTTGCGAGTGAACTTTCGAATCACGCTGTTGACCGATTCGATCGCGTTGGTGGTGCTGATCGCTTTGCGGATCGGCCACGGGAAATCGAATCCGCCGCGGCGGATGATGATCTCCTTCCAGCGAGCACGCCACATTTTGGAGATCGTCGGATATTTCTCGCTCCAGGCTTGAGCGAATTGTTCCAACGCTTGTTCGGCTTCCACGAGCGTGGCGGCGTTGTAAATCTTCTTCAGGTCGGCGACGACGGCGCGGCTGTCCTTGTCGGTGACGTACTTCAAAGCGGCACGCACCAGATGCACGACGCAGAGCTGCACCTTCGTCTGCGGGTACGCGGTGTAGATCGCGTCATCGAAGCCGGTCAGCCCGTCAATGCACGCCACGAAGATGTCTTTGAGGCCACGATTCTTCAGGTCGGTCAGCACCGACAGCCAGAACTTCGCGCCTTCGGTTTCGGCTAGCCACAAGCCCACGAGTTCCTTTTTGCCTTCCAGATTCACGCCGATCGCGACGTAGATGGTGTGCGGCGAAACACGCCCATTTCCGCCGCGAACATGCACGACAAGGCCATCGAAGTCCATGATCGGCCAGACCGCTTCCAAGGGTCGTGAACGCCAGGCCGTGACCTCGTCATCCACCACGTCGGTCAAGGCCGAGATCAACGTCGGAGAAATTTCCACGTCGTACAACGTCTTGACCAACTCCTGAATGTCGCGTGTGCTCATCCCCTTGGCGTACAGCGCCAGGATCTTGTCGTCGAAGCCCGCCAGACGACGCTCGTGCTTGGGGATCAGCAACGGTTCGAACGTCCCCAGCCGATCCCGCGGCGTCGCGAGCTCCAGCGTTCCCGATTCCCCTTTGACCGTCTTCGATGAACGCCCATTGCGCCGATTCCGAGTCGTCGCCGATTTGTCGAGACGAGCACTGGCCGCGTCGATCAGAGAACCCGCCTCCGCCGTCGCGTCGGCCTCTCCCAAGCCAGTTCGCGCCCGTTCGTGAGCCGCACGCTCGTCGAACAGGGACTCCGTTTCCGGAGTCCGCCAGCGCCCCAAATGCACGTCCATTTCCGCATCGAGCATCCGCTCAATCACCGACTTGGTCATGAACCGCATCAGCTCACCCAACTCCTGCTGAGTCGAAATGCTCCCAGCCACCTCTCTTGCCAAAACCTCCGCCTTGCTCCGAATCATCGCATCCAGGCTTCGATCTCCTGTAAAAAAATCTTGGGCAATCAATCCGTCACTGGAACAATCCTTGCTCCCCACGGTTTGACACAAGATTTCTTACAGGCCCAAATCTCCGGTTCTTTGGCTCTCCGTTGGGCTTGCCCCAACGGAAGTCGCGACTTCGCAGCTACGAAATCGTTGCTCCCGCCGGGGCGAGCCCGACGGAGAGCCAATGACTCGGTCACGCTAAAAGTAGCTGGCTAGTCATGGCTTCCGTCGGGACAAGCCCAACGGTGAGCCACTCAATGACAAAGTTGTGTGTAACAACAAGGCCAACGGCCTGGGTCACGGTCGCCAGAACTCGACAGAGCCCCAACGGGGCGGCCCTCATCGGTCAATGGCATTGCCGATGCAACATCACAGGATGATCCAGCCTAGTGCCGCCCCTTCGGGGCTATTGATTTCTCTCGTATTGCTTCCCCAGGCCGATGGCCTGGGCTGATATAGGGCTGCCCCTTCGGGGCGGAAGACCATTGCACCTGCAATCCGTTAGTGTCAGGAAGTTTTGAAACGGCCGGAGATGATCCGTCATCGGACACTCCGCGTCGAGCAATCGCCGCTCGCTGCCGCGCGAATGTCGTGCTTTCGCAGGACACACAGCAGTCCCAGACAGACGCGGTCACACATTCCAAATGAAGTGGAGCGTGGCATCCGTGAAATCACTCCTGCGCGACGTGGCACAAAACACAACTGGCGGTCAACGACTGGCGATTGATGCGATGCTCGTCATTCCGATACGGCGTCAGTTCGCTGTGGCAATGCCGGCAATCGAGGCCGCGGTCTTCGGTCGCGCGGTGAACTTTGTCGAAGTGCCAGAATCCTTCGCGGGCTTGCGACAGCAACTCTGTCATGTTGTGGCAAGCCGCGCATCGCGACTCGTTGGGTGCCGCGGGCCGCGAGGCAACTTCGCGTTCCTTGAGCAGTGAGCGCGCGGCAACTCGGCCGGTGACAATGCACGGTCCCAGAAACGTTCCTTCGAGCGCGGCCTTGCCGTTGATGCCTGCCAGCCCGGTCAATTCGCCGACGGCGAACAGGCCGGGGATCGCCTGCTTCTGCTTGTCGAGCACTCGGCACTGCAAGTCGATCGCCACGCCCCCCATGCTTTTGCGAGTCAACGGAA
>JAYVQJ010000068.1:0-3047 GCA_043777235.1 Planctomycetia bacterium | reverse complement strand
TCGATGACTCGACGCCACTCTACAGTTTTCGCAGCACGACAAATTGGCCAGCCGTGGCTCGTTTCTGTCTCAAGTTCAACAAAAGTATGCACTGAGTTAGTTTTCGACTTTGCGATGCTTCGTCATGCGGACTTCGTTCCCTTTATCGTTGTACGACACTTCGGTCATAAACGTCCGCATCAGCATCAGCCCGCGGCCGTGTGGACGTTCGAGATACTCTGGATCGGTCGGATCGGGCAGCCCCTTCGGATCGAATCCCTTGCCTTCGTCACGGATGATCCAAGTCGCTTCGTCGCGCGAGAGACTGGCAGTGATGTGAATTCGTCGTTCGCGATACGGGGACTCGGTACAACGCTGGGTTGCCAGCGCGGCATACCCCTCGCAGTCCTCCTCACGCATCTTCGACGAGCATTCCAAGTTGCCGTGATAGAACGCATTCAGCAGAGCTTCCTCCAAAGCAATCCCAATCCGCAGACCGTCAGTCTCCGAGCAGATTTTCATCGCGTTGAATTGCTGTTGGAGTTGCGACGAGAGTGTGAGTACCAAGTCACGATCGTTCTCGACTTCGTACTCGGTGGTCGATCGCTTCACGCGATTGAGCAGTCGCGTTTGAGTTCGCTGCATCCGTGACATACTCAGCACGCGCTCGGTGACGTCGGCGAGGTCGTCGGCCAGAGCCGTCTTCGGGACGTAGCTCGCCGCTCCGGCTTGCAGCGCTTTCACGGCAATCGCTTCACTGCCGGCGGCCGTCATCAGGATCACGGGGATCAACGGATACTGAGCCTTTAACGCCTCGACCAAACCGAAGCCGTCCAACTCGGGCATCTGCATGTCGGTCACGACGATGTCGGGCAGGTGCTCTTCCACCGCTTCCAGCGCGAGCTTTCCATCGGCGGCATAGAAGACTTCCATGCCCCCCAACTTTTCGATCAGCCGTCCCGCCAGCCGACGGTCGACCGGAGAATCATCGACAACGAGAACTCTGGACATGATTCACTCCCTTTCCGGGAATTTTTCAAGGCACGACTGAGCCGAGTGGCACAGCGGATTCGTGTCCTTCTGAATGGGCGAAAGAATAGTGTGTGGATTCTATTCGTGCGCGGAAACCGCTTTCAAACGCCCTGCGTTTCGGCCGCGAGACGTTGGTGGCGTTCGCCGCGCGCCGTCACTAAAACTCCGCCTCGATTTTGCGAGCCACCGTCGCGCGACATCAGGCGAGTGAGCCGGCACGACGAGTTCGACTTTCAGGAGCCACCATGTCCCCGTTGCAGTCCAGTTTTCCCGAGCTTTTTGAAGCCATCCAACACGAGCGGACTCGTCAACGCGACGGACTCGAACTGATCGCCTCCGAGAACTACACCAGCGCCGCGGTCCTCGAAGCCGCTGGCACGATCCTGACCAACAAATACGCCGAGGGCTACCCCGGCCGCCGCTATTACGGCGGTTGCGAATATGTGGACGTCGTCGAAAGCCTCGCCATCGCGCGCGCCAAGCAACTCTTCGGGGCCGAGCACGCCAACGTCCAACCCCACGCCGGCTCGCAAGCCAACATGTCCGTGTATCTGACGGTGCTCAAGCCGGGCGACACCTATCTCGCCATGAACCTCGCGCAAGGCGGACACCTCACGCACGGCTCGCACGTGAACTTCTCCGGCCAGCTTTACAAAGTCGTCCCGTATGGCGTGCGTGAGACCGATCATCGCATCGACTTCGACCAAGTCGCAGCGCTCGCTCGCGAGCACAAACCGAAACTAATCGTCGCCGGCGCGAGCGCCTACCCGCGTGAGATCGACCACGCCAAGTTCGCTGACATCGCTCGCGAAGTCGGAGCCAAGCTGATGGTCGACATGGCTCACTACGCCGGCCTCGTCGCCGCCGGAGTCCACAACAGCCCAGTTCCCGTCGCCGACTTCGTCACCTCGACGTCGCACAAAACGCTACGCGGCCCGCGCTCCGGATTCGTCCTCTGCCGCGAGTCCTCCGCCAAAGAGATCGACAAAACGGTCTTCCCCGGAATGCAAGGCGGCCCGTTGATGCACATCATCGCCGGCAAAGCCGTTTGCTTCCAAGAAGCGTTGCAACCCAGCTTCAAAGACTATGGCCGACAGATCATTGCCAACGCCAAGACGCTCGCCGAAACGCTGATGTCCGGTGGCATCCGCCTCGCCAGCGGCGGCACCGACAACCACTTGATGCTCTGCGATATGACCAGCATCGGTCAGACCGGCAAGATCGGAGAAGTGGCTCTCGACAAAGCCGGCATCACCGTCAACAAGAACATGATCCCCTACGACCAACGCAAACCAATGGACCCCAGCGGAGTCCGCATCGGCACCGCCGCGCTGACCACGCGCGGCATGAAACAAGATGAAATGAAAAAGGTCGGAGCCTGGATTCTGCGAGTGCTCAAGTCGCCCGATGACGAGTCGCTATTGACCACCGTTCGCAACGAAATTTGCGAGTTCACCCAGAGCTTCCCCGTGCCGGGCATCGGCTAGACTTCGCGCAGCGCGTCCGATACAACGCCGCCCCGCTTGCCCCCTTCGTCTAGAGGCCCAGGATATAGGATTCTCAGTCCTAGGACACGGGTTCGACTCCCGTAGGGGGTACTTCGGTGAAGTGCCTCAAAGCAGCGAAAAGCCCCGGAAACTCCGGGGCTTTTTCGTTTTCGATGGCAAAGGATATCCCGTTGTCTTTGTCCCACCAGGGACACCCGACAATAGCCCACCGATTCATCGGTGGGTTGAAGAGCCATCGAAACCGCAAAGCCCCGTGAGGGGCGACAGAGGCTCGATGGATCGTGCGCGATCTTTCGTCCCTGTGGGACTTGATGTCTCAATGGCGACGTGTCCCCAGCGATGAATCGCTGGGCTATTGTCGAATGTCCCTAGCGGGACGGCTTCGCGGCGCGCGTTCGTTTTGGGATTGGTGTCTTCGTGTCGCGTTGTGCCCGAATGCGTTCGAGTAATTCCGAAGCCGATTCGTAGTCCCGGCCTTGTTGAACCGCGAGCGCGTGTTCGGTGGGGACGAGTTCGCCTCGGAAGGCT
>JAYVQJ010000067.1:0-3049 GCA_043777235.1 Planctomycetia bacterium | reverse complement strand
AAAGTTGACGGTGATTGCTCGTGCGGATGATCCTCCGCCACCGCGTTTGAATCGCGTGACATTCACGGACGCGAAGTCGGTCGCGCGGACGATCGAGTCGCGAGTGCTTTTGGAAGCTCAGGACGGCGGACTGTTGCTTGAAGGACGTGACGGACGGTTGTGGAACGTGACTCCCAAGCAGCTTCAGAAGCGAGAGGCGACGGAGGAAGAATTCAAACCGCTGAGCGCGGAGCAACTCGGAGAACAACTCGCGAAGGAGGTCGCGGAGTTCGGCATCAAGACTCCGACGCAGGTCGTGATCACGAAGCATTACGTCATCTGCTCGACTGCCGAAAAGGTCTACGCCGAGTGGTGCGGCTCGTTGTTCGAGCGGCTGCACGATGCGTTTTACGCGGATTGGAAAGCGGCGGGATTAGAACTGCGCGAGGCGGAGTTCCCGTTGCCGGCGGTCGTGCTCAAAGATCGGACCGAGTTCGCCGAGTTTGCGACGAAGCACGATCGGCCAGACGCGGCGCAGGCCCTCGGGTATTTCTCGGAGCCGACGAATCGAGTCATCCTGTTCGATCTAACCGCAGGCCCAAAAGCCGTGCCGGCGAAAACGGCGGGGGACATTCGGCGGAAGGTCGAAGCGGCGGCGTTTAACGTCGCGACGATGATTCACGAGGCGACGCATCAGATTGCGTTCAACAGCGGGATGCACACTCGATATGCCGACAACCCGCGCTGGCTGACCGAAGGGATGGCGATGTTCTTCGAGGTGCCGGACCTCGACAGCCGTGTCGGCTGGAAGACGATCGGCCGCGTGAACGCTCCGCGCTTGAAGGATTACCGCGAGACTATTCGCTCGCCGCGCGAACTGCTGTCGCTGACGGAGCTGATCCGCTCGGACGAGAGCTTCTTGAAGGCCGAGCAATCGCGAGCCGCGTACTCGGAATCCTGGGCGTTGACCTACTTCCTGCTGAAGACGCGCCGCGAGGATGCGGTCGTGTATTTGAAGTCCGTGCAACGCAAACCGCGACTCATTGCGGACTCGGCGGATGATCGAGTTCGCGAGTTTCAAGCCGCGTTCGGAGAACTCGATTCCGTCGAACGCGAGTGGAAGAAATGGATGTCACGGCAAGGCAAATAAGGACCGCGGTGGCCCTAACCGTGAACCGTCGGTGACGAATCGTCATTGACCGCTGACGAGCTTCAATGGTCGGCTGCCAGCAATTTCACGAAACACGTTTTGCAATTTCGCTTTCACCGAACTGATGCTACCACCTTGCGACAGGTCAAAGTGGATGCCGCCCGTGATGTCGGCCGTCTGTTGCATTAAGTTCGTGTCGGCAAGGATGCCGAGGCTGATGGTGAGGATTTTGATCTTGTTGGCTTTCGCGGCATTGGCCTCAGCCAGCACATTGGCGACGGCGGTGGTGGTATCCGGGAGGTTTGCTTGTCCGTCGGTCAGAACCACCATCAGACGTGACGCGCGGGGTCGAGCGTGCGCGGTGAGTTCATCGCGGGCGAGCTTCATTCCGGCTGCGATGTTTGTGCCCGACGTGTAGTGCCCCGCTTGTCGCTGGCGAGTTGTCGTCTTGATCTGCGTCAGATTGCCGCTGAGTCCGTATTCAAGAATGGCTCCGGCGGAACTGGGGTGCGTGTAAATCGAAAGTCCCACTTGATCGCCGGTGGCGTACGTCGTCAGGAAGTCGATGAAGACATCGACCGAGTCCTTCATCAAGCCGACCGGTTGTTCGCTGGTCTTCCACAGATCCGGAGTATCCGCATAAGAAACGCGATCGGTCTGCAAATAGTTGATCCAGGTCAGATAGCCGTACATGTCGCGATAGCCGGCGTTAAAGATCTGCCCGCTGCTGCTTTGGACGGTCGAGATGTATTCGTCCCAACTGCCGCCTGGATACGGGTACGTGCCGGTCAAACCGAGTGCCGTCTTGATGTTCGTGTTCGTGAAATCGAACTGCTCACCGTTGTTGCCGGACGACAGACTGGCGTTGGTGCCTGACTTCACCCAAGCGCTCGTAATCGCGCTGCCGGCGTTTCCGCCGGACCCCGAATACGTACCAGACGCCGTACCGCTGACCGGAAAGGTCTGTGTGCCACCGTTGGAGAATTGCAGTTTGACCTGAATCAAATTGGCCGTGGAGACGATACCGACCGAGGTCCGCTTGAAGGTCACGTCGATGTGCGGAATCGTTCCCGAAGCCGCTCGGCCCTTCAACATCGCGTACTTGGGAGTGAAGGTCAGGTTGCCGTAGACCGGTGAGCCGAGTTCCGTCCACATCGTTTGCAGATTAGATTCAATCTGAGATCGGCCGAGCAGGTTGATTCGGCCGAGGCAACTGTCGAATCGCATTGATGCCGAAAAATCGAGCACCACCACGATGTCTCGCGGTTGAAACGTGGCAATCGCTTCCGCCCCAACATCGGCCTTCTTCGAACCGACGGCGGGTGCGAAGAACAATGGCAAGCGGTTGTCGCCACTTCCGCTGATCGTTCGCATTGCTCGCACTTTGATGACACTGTACGGCGTCGCTGCGTCGCCCCACTGAATGGTGTAGGTCTGCGAAGTGCTGTTCCACACCATCTTGCCAAACGTGATATCGGCCACCGGATCGATGATCACCGAGGCTTTGTCACCGGCGCGGTGCAACGCGGCAGTTTGCAGAATCGCATTTCTAGCGTTGGTCCGAACCAGAGCAGGATCGTCGGTGGCACTGAGTTCCAATGCTCCGGCCAGCGCACCAGCATCAGCCGCCGACTGCAATTGAGTCCGTGTCAGCTCGATGAAACCAACATCCACCGTCATCGCGACAAAGCCCAGCAGAACAACCATCAAGACCGCCGTGAGCACCAGAATCGTGCCGCGACGATCGTTACTCGGCAATTGCTGAAAGAATAATCGTTGCATGGTGATTTGATTCCGCGGCCTAGCCCGACGATCGACACCCGTCGTGAAAACTCTGATCGCTTTTGGTCGTGAAAACCTAGCGAGGCTCCGCCTCAGACCGTGAGCCGGCACGCGCTAGCGTCCGGTTCGAGAGTCCAT
>JAYVQJ010000066.1:0-11974 GCA_043777235.1 Planctomycetia bacterium | reverse complement strand
CAGCCGCCGGGATTTGCTGCACTCGTTCGATCAGTTTCAACGCGAGGCCAGCCGGCGACTTCTGATGCCGACGCCTACACCGCGCGAGCCTTCGACATCATGACCTCGCCGAAGACTCGCGAGGCGTTTGATCTCACCAAAGAACCGCAGCAAGTCTTGGATCGCTACGGCAAGCGCGACGACAAGTTCATCTACGTCGGGACTCAAGCCGATTCCATTTGGGACAGCCAAAAGTTCCTGTTGGCTCGCCGACTGGTGGAAGCCGGAGTTCCCGTCGTGACGTTGCGAGCCGGCCTGTGGGATCATCACGGCAACGTGATTCAACAAGTCGGCGGCAAGAGCATCTGGCACAGCTTGAAGAGCATGTTGCCGCTCCTGGATCGCTCCGTTCATGCGCTGGTTACTGACCTCCACGAGCGAGGTCTCGACAAGGAAGTACTGGTCCTCGTGTGGGGCGAGTTCGGCCGCACTCCGAAGATTTCGTTAGCTGGCCGCGACCACTGGCCCGATGCCAGCTTCGCACTCTTCGCCGGAGCCGTCCCCGGAGGCCAAGTCATCGGCCAAACCGACTGGCGCGGCGAGCGTCCAACCACACGAGCACTCGGTCCGCAAAATGTCCTCGGCACGCTCTATCACGCGCTGGGCATCGACTATGAGCAAAAGCTGAACGACTTCTCCGGCCGTCCCATCCAACTCCTCGATTCCGGCGCGCCGATCACTGAGCTGATCGGCTGAGCAGAGCCGACTCGGCATACGATTTATCGACCGGTGAATTGAGGAACGCGCGTTCGACCTTCACATGGAAAATCCATGCGGCCGCGATCGACACGACGACGGTCACCGGGACGACAATCAGCAGAGTCGGTGTGACACCCCGAACGCCCGACCGATAGAACGCATTCGTGAGGATCACTGTCACTGGCCAGTGGACGAGATACAGGCTGTAACACATCTGACCGCAGATCGCGATCGGACGTAATGCTCGAGACTCAGCGCTTTGTCGATCCCACCGGTGAAGGAAAGTGATGACGAGCGCGAATGCGGTACTCGCGACGAATTCCGCGACGCGCTGCCGCCAAAATTCGCTGGCGGCGATGCTTGGAATACCCCATCGGATGGCGACGAATGCAGCGAGCAACAGCGAGAACGCCACGAGTCCGAGTCTGCGATCCTCGGTGTAATTGAGGAGGTAATAGACGGCGACCCCCTCGGCAAACATCAGCCAGCGCCCGTCAAAGAAGAACCCTTGGATCGCCTCTCCTCCAAACGGCATGACGGCGAGCGTCAGCAAAGTCACGCCGACAACGCCCGCAAAGAAGCGCCGCGGTGCGACGAGAATGAGCACTCCGCACACCGCGTAGAACTGCTCTTCATAGCAGAGCGTCCACGACGGTCCGACAATTTTCAGCTCCGGATCTCCAAACAGATGGGCACGCCAAGTCTCCGTGAGAGTCAGGTTCCCCAACCATTGTGACCACGACAGAGTCGCGGGGTGCGGGACGAATCCATATTCATCGGAAACCAAATCCGCTTGGCCGATCATCGTGAGTGCCACCGTCACAAGGATCGTGACGATTGTGAGTGCCCAGTACGGTGGAAGGATCCGTCGCAGCCTTCTGTAGAAATACCGCGCTGGAGCCTTCGGCTTGCGACGAGTCGAGTCGCACGTGGCAGCGATGCAGTAACCGCTGATCACGAAAAAGAACGGAACCCCAACTCCCATTCTGGAGATGACCGCCAGGACGATCTTCCCGATTCCGCTCGCGGCTTCACTCCCCTCGGTCGCTTTGTTGGCAGCGTGGAGAATGAGAATCATCAAGCAGGCAAGCCCGCGCCACAGGTCTAATGTCAGATAGCGCGAATTGCGTACCAGCGGTCCAACGACATGCGCTGCTCCCTCACACCTCGCGATATTCAACGGCGGAGCAACCCACGCTGGGTTTTCCAAAATGTTGTTCGACATGAAGGCACGCCGTCTCGAAAGGCTTCGGCACTTTTCCAGCAAATGGAACGTTCGAGAGTAGGTCAGGAAAGGCCTTCCTCCAAGCGGAATTGTGAATTTCCCTACGTTTGTCGTTCCCACATCATGTGGACGTTCGCCAAGCACATCTCGGAATCGGAGATCGCGACAGGGTTTGGCGAGCCAGTAGAAAGCACGCTCGCATGACGTCGGCATCACCACCGGTTTCGATTGGCTGAGCTCTTGCGAGATCAATTGATCGCGGAAGGACTGTTTCCACATGAGCCGACTGCGCCGCCACGCCGCCGACGACGAATCACCATTTCCTGAGTGACGAACTGCGAGTTCAACAGTAGAGTTTGCCTCGCTTTGACCGATGCTGAATCGGTCTTGGAGGCTTTCATGGGATTCGATTCGCGAAGGAAAACTGCTTCGGAGAAAGAGCTCAGTCGCCGTGGCCTTTTGCAGGCAGGTGCTTTCGGTGGTGCGGTTGCATCGCTCGCCCAGTGGTTGCAGGCGGAAGAGGCGGTCGGATCGCGCGGTTCGTCGAAGGCCGTGGTCTTCGTCCATTTGGATGGTGGTCCGCCGCAGCTCGACTTGATCGATTTGAAGCCGGAGGCACCGGTGGAGATTCGTGGCGAGTTCGAGCCGATCGCGACAGCGGTCGCGGGGATTCAGATTTGTGAGTTGCTGCCGAAGCTGGCGAGCATCGCGGATCGCGTCTCTTTCGTGAGGTCGCTGGTTGGATCGGACTGCCGGTGCGAGAATTGGTTTGATCGTCCATTCCATTTTGATTTCGCGGAAGTCACGTCAATTGGCTCTTCATCACATTGGTCGTTTTCGCAGGCGCTTGTTTTGGCGGAAAGTGTTCGCTGTTTGCTTGACCTGTCCAAGATTGAGGCACGAGTCGGCGGACGTCGTGAGGCTTCACGTGTGCGACTGCATCCAGTTCGCAACCTCGTCACGCAGCCTGAGTAACTTCGCGAGAGTGATTTTGGTCTGCGCCGCGTGGTAGCTGCATGGCCGACACAATTCGCGATCCAATTGTTCGAGCAGCTTTGCGAGAACCTCCGTGTCCTGGCCATTGACCAGCACGGCGTCGACCAGAGATGACAAAACGATATTCGGCAGACATCCGGCTGACGAACAAAGCAGCGCTCGCAGGTCGTCGGCGAACCGATCCGCACGCGAGATCGCTGTGTCATGCAGTGTCTCAAAGTCGAACCACGTCGCTCGATTCGTGGTGGCGTCATACATCACGTTGTTGACCGCAGCATCTCCGTGACTGGTGCTGCGAAGTGATTCGCTTCCCTCCGCGCATTCGAGTGCGTGTAGCGAGGTCAAAGCCAAACTCGCGCTGGCGACCGCTCGAAGTTGTTCCGTCGGAGTTCGCGGGCCGGACAGCCAGTGGTCGAGACTCTCGCCGGGGATCATCGGCAACCTAAGTTCGCCTGCGATGATTCGCACTTGTTGGCCATGGAGCTTCAACCAGATTTGTTCTTCGCGTTTTCTCCAAGCATCAAACGCAAGAATCCTCACGCCCACTCGCTGCCAGTCGAGCCATAGGTTGCCGGCAAACAGCAACGGGCGACTGAACCAGAGGCGGCGCTTCCGACAAAATGAGACGTCATCGACCGTCACGAAGTCCACGCGGTTGTATCGCAGCGCCGCAGCCACGCGACCGAAGATGGCCGCGACGAAATGCCGTAATCGACGCCAATCCAGCACGGGACACCTCAACGAAGATCGGTCCGATAGTGTCTTCGGCCTTTGAGAGAGACGACTGCCCACACCCATTTCAAGAACGTGCGGCAGTAGCCGAACGCACATTGCTCCATGCGACGGTTGGACGTGAGCCCGATCAGCCGCCGATCATAGACCAGCCGTTTGGGACGCGCTCGATACAGCCCCGCGAGAATCGGCCACTCTTCGCCGATTGCGACTTCTTCGTCGAAGGGGCCAAGTTCATCAAACACCGCGCGCGTGCAAAACATGAGTGCCGGACAAGCCTTGGCTTTCGCCAATGGCAAGCGTCGTACTTGATTCCAGAACCACCACCAAAGAGGACCTCGCAGGCCACCTTCTTGTGAACCGAGACCACACAGCCCCGCTTCGTATTGTCCCTGATCGCAATGTGCCAACACGCGAGCAAACAAGTCCGCCGGCACGAGCGTGTCGGCATCGACGAAAATCAGAATGTTCCCTTGCGCGACACGCGCTCCCGAATTTCGAGCACGCGCGGTGCCGAGCGTGAGACACTGCTCGATTCGCAATCCAGCCAGCGTCTGACTCGCGACGTTGATCGTCTTATCCTGGCTTCCGTTGTCGACCAGGATCACCTCGACTAAGTCGGGCTGCGGCAATTGAGATTGCGCATGACGAATCGCGACCAGCGTGCTGGCAATCCACGATTGCTCGTTGAACGCAGGGATGATGACGGACAAGCGTGGCTTCATGGTGTGGCAACAACCTCCCAGACATAGAGGTCTCGCGCGAGCCTCGCGTCTCGTGATGCAGGTTGACCGGGTGACTCCGATTGAACCTCTCGCAACGTCAATCCTGCGGCGCGGCCGGCGGCGAGCAGTGCCTCACGAGTCCAAAATCGTTGCGGGTGAAGCGGACAGGACATGCGGCCGATGAATCGCGTCAACCTCGCCAGCCAAAACGCGAAACGCCCAAGTAGAAACTCTCGCACCGTAAGCCGTATCAAGCCCAGACGGCCGCAATAAGTCGATTGAATGACCAGCACACGTTCGGACGTCACGCGACGAGCCTCACGCAACAGATGCAGCGGATCGACCGGGTAATGCAACACAAAGATCAATAGCGTGACGGCAAACTGTCCGTCGGAAAACGGCAGCGATATCCCATCAAACAGGATCGGGCCATCGCCGACGACGTGCAAATCGGCAACGTCGACTTCCACGACTTCGATCTCGCTGTGAGTTCGCAGCGCCAGCGCGTTGTGCCCCGTGCCTGACCCAACATCGAGCACACAGCCCGTCATCGGCAGATGCGGCTTCAACCGATCGACAAGTCGAGCCGCGCGACGCCTCGCCAGCCAATGCCAAAGGTATTTCATGCGCGGACCCTTACCGTTTCATACCGATCAACTGCTGAGCGATCACGGGACGTCGCCCTTCCGCCAAAAGCTGGCGGCAGATCGCAACGGCACGCGGCAAGTACCCTCGCTGGACATCGGCCGGATGAATCGCGACCACCGGCAATGCGTGTGGCCACCACCACTTTCTCGCGCTGCCGTACCATTCCGCCACATGTCCGAGCCAACCGATGCAACCGCAATCCCATGACCAAGTCGCCAGCGGAATCTGCTGCCCGTCGTACGATGTCATTGCATGTTGTCCAACGACGATTCGCAGTCCGTGTCGCGCGAGTAATTCGGACGTCAGCCGCCCACGTTGCCAAGCCGGTGGCAGAAAACCAATCAGACGCTGACCAAACATTTCGCTGGCCCAACTCGCCCCCGCAGCAACACGCTGCTCACACTCTGTGTCACTCAATCGCGAGAACTCGTCCGCGCGATCTGTCAGACAAGACAGCCACGTGGACCTCTTGTCATTGCAGTGGCGATACCCATGCAACAAGAACTCATCGAAGGAATTTTCGACGAGGCTCCAAAAATCGGGCGTGGTGCGCGCGTCGTCTCCATGCCAAGCGGGCACAACCGCTGCGGCGAGGTGCGTTCCAACCAACGGAGACAGGGCACTCAGAATCTGCTGAATTTCGGCGGCGAACCGCGGAGCCACATCGTGGACGACAACAGAGAAGTCACTTCGCGCTGGATGATGGAGCAGAACGATCATAGGCCCGGTCGCTGTTTGAGGAACTCAATCACACGTTCGCGAGTCTTCTCGACGTCCATTTCTTCAACCGGCATATCGCGCAGGTCTTTGTTTCAATGTCGCCCGACGTCGCCGACGTCGGGAATAGCCGACTTCGGCGAAGTCGGCCTGCAAATTAGGACACTACCGTTCGGCTCATCACGCGGAACGTGGTGGCGACAGAGTCTACGGCTACGCGATCCAGCCGCCACCCAGCACACGGTCGCCGTCGTAGAAGACGACCGCTTGTCCGGGGGCGACTCCAAACTGCGGTTCGACAAAATTCACACGCACGCGGTTTTCGTCGAGCACTTCAACCTCGGCCGCTGCGGCATCATGTTGCGAACGAATTTGAGCGTGGCATGAGAATCGGTCAGGCACATCGTCGATCATCCAGTTCAGCCGATTGGCTTCGAGCACCGGCTCCATCAGGTCTTCGCGTGTGCCGATGACGACTCGCCGACTTGTCGGCTGCACAGCGACAACGTATCGCGGAGAACCAAACGTGATCCCCAGCCGCTTGCGCTGTCCGATCGTGTATTGGTGATAGCCTTCGTGATGTCCGAGTACGTTGCCGGCCGTATCGACCAGTTCCCCAGCCGTGTCTTGGTGACCGCGATAGCGCTCCAGAAAGCCGACGTAATCGTTGTCCGGGATAAAACAAATCTCTTGGCTATCTGGCTTGTCGGCGACTCGCAATCCGGTCTGTCTCGCGAGTTCACGAATCTCCGGCTTCGTGAAACCGCCGACCGGAAAGATGACTCGGCCGAGGATTTCCTTGCGGATGCCGAACAAGACGTACGACTGATCCTTCGAGCGATCGAGACCGCGGTGCAAAGAGTGGCGAGTTGTGAGTGGTGAGTGGCGAGTTGAAGACGATGTTTTCTCGCTCGCAACGAACAACTCGTCACTCGCAACCCGCGCGTAATGTCCCGACGCGATGTGGTCCGCTCCGACCGACTGTGCGAATTCCCAGAGCTTGCCGAACTTCAGCCAGTTATTGCACATCACGCACGGATTTGGCGTGCGGCCCGCGAGGTACTCGTCGGCGAAGTAGTCCTTGATCCGGCTAAAGGCATCTTGGAAATTCAGCGCGTGAAACGGAATGTCCAAGGTGTCGGCGACTCGTCGAGCATCCGCCGCGTCCGATGCGCTGCAACAGCCTTGCTTGTGAGCCTTCGGCTGCACGATCGGCAGATCGTTGCTGGTTGCCGTCTTGCAAACCTGCGGCTCTTCGGTCGCTCCTGAGCGCATAAAAAGCCCGATGACTTCATAGCCCTGCTGCTGCAACAACACCGCTGCTGCAGAGCTATCAACACCACCGCTCATTGCTAGGACGACACGCTTGGTCATGGTTCTGCTTAAATCTGACGCAATCTTCGCTTCCAATAGCCGGGCCGGCGTTTGGCGTGCTGAAAGGCAACGACCAAAACACCGTCTGAACGCACGACGTAAATCACAGAGTACGGAAAACGTTGTGTTGAAAGTCGAAAAATGCCGGGTTCCATTTGTTCGTAACTTGTCGGATCAGAGACGATCCTCTCGATAACGGCGTCCAATTCGTCAGCCAACTCTTGGCCGAGTCCGAACCGTTGTTGATCGTAGTATTCAACTGCGCCGTCAAACTCTTCGCGAGCCGCCGCCAAAAATCGAACCGTCATGGCTGATACCTGGCACGCAATTCGGACATGACGACTGCATACGGGATCGCCTTTTCGCGGCCGGCATCGTAATCCGCGATTCTCCGCTGAATCTCCGCCGACCACAGACGCTGATGCTCATCAGGGGAACATTCCTCTTCGGAGTCGAAGCTCTCAATCAATTCCACGAGTACTCGAAAACGCTCCTCTTCCGGCAGTTCCAAGGCCGCGTGGATGACCGCGTCCGTCGCCGACTGCACTGCCACTAAATTCGATTCTGTCGTGAGCATGGCAAGTTCTCGATCCTGGCAATTGACCTCTGATCTCGCGGTCTGCAAACCGACGAGAGTCTATGACTGACGGGGTTCTCTGCCAACAAGCAAACTTTGTTCGGCGAAGTGTAACGCCAGTCGTAGGTTTGCTTGAGTCCACAGGAGCGGAGTGATGTCGTTCGGTCCCCAGTTTCCGTTCTCGCGATAGTAGGATTCAGGACAACGCAATGCCGGAAACCCGGTGTCGTCTCCGGTCAATTGTCGGAGGCTGCGATTGAGGTGATCGAGTTGCAGTTCCAGTTGTCCGGCATCGCCGGTCTGCTGATATTGCAGTCCGTGTATCACGGAAATGATTGGGTCGAAGATGCACCATTGAGCTTCACCACCCGGCTGCAGCAAGCGGTCGCGAGCGGACATGTCTTCGCTCACATCGACGGTGCGGTTGGCCGGATCGAGCAGCTTCTTGTAGTCCGCGCACCAGTACGAATCGCCGAGGTATCGCCGCACTCCGTAGGGGCCGAGCAAATGCGTGACGACATCAGTGACAATCGTCTCGGCCATGTCGCCGTCGACGATTTGCAGCGGGTAGACCAAGAACAGCAATGCCGAGTCGTATCGTCGTTGCTTCACGGGATCGTCATGTACGCACTCGCTCGGCAGGATGGCCTTGAGAGCGGCCTGCCCCTTCTCGATGAGTCCTTCCGCACGGCGGCAGGTTTGGTCGATGAACGACTTCGTCGCGCCGAGCGGCATCTGTGCCGAGGCCATCGTGAGGAAATAGTCCCGCAACGAGATCAACCCAGCCGTCGCGGCACCGATGCTGGAGGCCTCGACCTTACGAGCCTCTTCCCAGTGGCCACTGTCTTCGTCCTCCCAAAAGCGTACGGCTTCGAGGTACTGCACGAAGTTCGACAGCAACTTGATGTCGTCGCCGGTCGGCTGCCAGTGACCTTCGCGAGCGAGTTTGCTCGCCAGCCACAGCCAATAGCCGATCGCATCATTCTGTGCGTGAGCCCACGTTTCCGAGACTTCGCCGAGCTTGTCGCCATCGAAGCGAATATGTGGCCGGAGCATTACGTTTTGTTTGTCGGCCTTGCCGACGATGATGTCTCGCAACTTGCCTCGTTGTGTGTGCTGAAACTGCGTGATTGCCGAGACGGCTCGAACCGCGCGATCGTGTTCGCCCAGCACATGAAAGTGATGTGCGATGTGAATGTTGTCTCGGACCCAGACGTTCTGATAGCCGGTGTATGCAAGGTCTTGGCTCTGCGCGAGCGCGGCGGAGAACAGTCCGCTCGACAACGTCGGGAATTGAAACGTGCCGTGTACGATCAAGTGCTGCGTGATCGCTCGCACGTCGTCGGCGCGGTAGCTGTCGCGGATCAGTCCATCCATTGGGTGAGTCATTTCAGTCCTTCAGTCGGCAGTTCATAAGAAACGTCAGCGGACGACGGCGATTCGTTCGTCAGTACGGACTCGGCATCTGTTTCGGGGGTTGCATCCTCAATCGGAAGCGCTCGGCGACGACGTCCCGTCTGCCAGAACAAGCGATGATCGGTCAACACGCCGTGTCGCACCGCGCAGTTCAGGCAGAATTTCTCGTCGCCCGATTGGAGAAACAGTTCGCCGTCGATCAGCAGATGAAACCATTCTTCGCCGTCGTTGCGGAGACAGCAGTACTCGCGTGTCCCCGATTTGATGCGGACTTCCCAGCCGTGCGGATTCGGCAAGTACAAGCGGCGGTCGATCGTCGCTTGATCCGAGGTCGTCGGCGCGGAATCGGACAAGGCTTGCTCGACCTCTTCCGGCAGCTTCGCGGTCTTGCTGAGTTCCGTCGCTTCGGCTCGGACGGCGAACAGTTCGTCGATGGCGTGCTGCAATCGAGCAGCGATCCCCTGCAACGCTTCGGGAGATTCGTCAGGCAGATGATCCTCAACAGGCAGCGGATGCGAGGCGGACGTCACGGCAATCTCCGAACAGACTTGGACGGTCATGTAGACGAGTCACTCCGTGACTCGAAAGATCCGGTCACGGAGTGACCGGTCTACTTTCCAAACAGATCATAGAGACTTCGCGGCTGCCGTTTAGTCACTCGACTGATTGGAGCCGAACGCTTTGAAGCTCTAACGTCGGTTACAACCGGACTTGGTCCGGCAATGTTTGAAGAGCCGTTCCCAAATCGACAAGATTTGCTCGGCCTTCTTACGATACATTCTGACGAGGCGAGAGTGATTACCCGGTGATCTCAGTGGCTGTTCGCGGAGACGAAAATGCTCAGCCTGCAAACTCAAAGCGTTCGACTGTGCGACGGATTGTCGCGGCGTGAAATGCTGCGCGTCGGTGGGTTGGGAGCGTGTGGCCTGTCGTTGCCGCAGTTGTTGGCTCCGCAACACGCGTCGGCAGAGAACGCTTCGACGTCCGGCGTCCGCAAAGCGAAGTCTTGCATTGTCCTCTTTTTGATGGGTGGTCCTCCGCAGCAATCGACATGGGATCCAAAACCGGATGCTCCGAAAGAAGTCCGTGGCGAGATTGGACCCATCGCGACCAAGATCCCCGGCGTGCAATTCGGTGAGTTGATGCCTCGGCTCGCGTCGCATGCCGACAAACTGGCGGTGTTGCGAGCGGTTTCGACAAACGACAACGCGCACTCGTCGAGCGGCTACTACATGCTGACCGGTCGGCCGCATGTGCCGATGAACGCCGAGAACGCGAATCCCGGGCCGCCGAACGATTGGCCGAATTGGGGCAGCGTCGTGCAACGCTTAGCGGGACCGCGCGGGCATCTGCCGGCATCGGTGCGGTTGCCGAATCACATCTTCAATACAGATGGCTCGACTTGGCCGGGACAAGATGGCGGGATGTTGGGACGCAGCCAAGATCCGTGGCTGTTTCGCTGTCAGCCGCACGCGGCCGACTATCGCATCAGCGAGTTCCAGTTGCCGGAGAGCATGTCTCTGGATCGGCTCTCTGCGCGGCGCGATCTCGTGCGTCTGTTCGATCAACAGTCGGATGCCGCCGAGCGATTGGTTCGTTCGCGCACGTTCGGCGATCAACAGCAGCGAGCTTACGGACTGCTCGCCTCGGCTGCGTCGCGCGGGGCGTTCGATCTCTCGGCCGAGGACGAGAAGACTCGGCAGCGATACGGACACACGCCGTTCGGGCAGAGCTGTTTGTTGGCTCGACGATTGATCGAAGCGGACGTGCGGCTCGTTCAAGTGAATTGGTTCCGAGGCCCCGATGAGCCGGCATCGAATCCGTGCTGGGATTCACACACCGATGAGACGAATCGACTTCGTAAGGTGCTCGTCCCTCCGACGGATCATGGGTTCGCTTCGCTGCTGGAAGACTTGTCGGAGCGAGGAATGCTGGATGAGACGTTGATCGTCTGCATGTCGGAGTTCGGTCGTACGCCCAAGATCAACGGCGCAGCGGGCCGCGATCATTGGGGACCGGTCTTCTCGGTCGCGCTGGCCGGCGGCGGAGTTCGAGGCGGCGTCGTTCACGGATCATCCGACGCGCTCGGAGGGTATCCGAAATCTGGACTCGTTCACCCGGAAGACATCACGGCGACGATGTTTCATTGCCTGGGCTATTCGCCGGAGACCGAATTCTTCGACAGCCAGAATCGCCCGTATCCAATCAGTCGCGGGCAGGTGATTCAGCCGATCTTGACGTGAGCCTGGAGTGCGGTGGCTCCACACCGCCCTCCATTCAAGAGCCACAACGCTCGCCAACTCTCAAGACGACCGAATTGAGGGTCGGATACTCGGCGGTTGATGATGGTGCCTTAGAAGCTCAACTTTTCATGAATGGAGGGCTGCGTCGAGCCGCAGCACTCCAGGGCTACTTGAAGGCGAAGTCTTCGGCGACGGGCAGGTCGTTCAGGCTGCCGAGTCCGAACAGCGACAGGAATCGTGGCGTCGTCGTGTATGGCGGATCGTTCTTGCTCTTCGCGTTCTGCGGCGTGTGTGCTCGGTCGATCCGAATCAGTTCACGCTGCACCAATTGTCTGAGAACCGAACCGGCGTTCGATTTTCCGAGTGCTTCCATTTGCGACTTCGTGATCGGCTGCTTGTAGGCCACGAGCGACAGCACTTCGAGTGCGTCTTGCGTCATCTTCACATCTTTGGGGCCATAACCGAAAACTTTGTTGCGGACTGACTCGAACTCCGGCAAAAGCGACAGGCGATAGCCGCCTTCACCGAGCGTGATCGAATACGGCCGTCCTTCTTCCACATACTGCCGGTTGAGTTCGTCGAG
>JAYVQJ010000065.1:0-11977 GCA_043777235.1 Planctomycetia bacterium | reverse complement strand
TTCACGCTGATCGAGCTGTTGGTGGTGATCGCCGTGATCGGAATTCTGGTCAGTTTGCTACTTCCTTCGGTGCAGCAAGCCCGTGAATCCGCTCGTCGCACGCAGTGCCGCAACAACCTCAAGCAAATCGGCTTGGCTTTGCAGAACTACCACGACACGAGTCAAGTTTTTCCGCCAGCCTACGTCGGCGCGGTAGGAGTCGCCGGCACAGCGTTCGGTTTTTCCTATCCGGACGACAACAGCAACGGCCCATCGGGATTCGCTTGGGGTACGCTGCTGCTTCCGCAACTGGATCAAGCGCCCCTTCATAAGAGCCTGAATTTCTCGTTGCCCTGTTGGGCACCGGCGCACGCACAAGCCGCGAAGACGAAACTGCCAGCTTTCCTATGTCCGTCCGCGACGGGCGGGAGTGATGGGTTTGTCGTGCAACGTTGGACAACAGGGTCGTCGGCTGCGCCGGCCAACCCCGCGCCGTTTGCTCCTGCATTGTTTTTCGCGCACGCACACTATCTCACGAATGCGGGAATTCATCAGCCGTGGGGCCGAACGCCCGCGTATTCCGCAGACTTTTCTCAGCCCGAACCGATTCCCGCCACTGGGCAATCTGTGGTTCAGGAAGGCCCGTTCTATCGCAACTCGCGCATCCGCATGGCCGACGTTTCCGACGGATTGTCGAGCACGGTGTTTATTGGCGAGCACAGTTCCAGCCTCAGCAACAAAACGTGGTTCGGGACTGTCCCCTATGCAGCGACGTGTCCCAAGCTTGGTTGGCCATCCGAATGCAACAGCGCGGGTTGCCTCGTGGGAGCTCACAGCGGTCCCGACACGCACGACCATCCGCAGGTCATCATTCACGCTCCCAATCATCCGTTCGGGCACACCGACGAGATGTATTCCGAACACAACGGCGGCGCGAACATCCTCTTGGGAGATGGTTCCGTGAAGTTCGTCTCGCAGTTCATCGACCCATTCACATGGGTCGCCCTGAGCACTCGCAGAGGCCGAGAAGTGGTTGGGGAATTCTAATGCTTCCAATTTCCTTACCGCGTCGAAGAGTGATCCACCTCGTCTTGTCAGCAACATTGATGCTGGCTCTTGGTGGTTGTCGTCCGGTCCCGCAAGTGGTCGATGATGAGGGCGTTCATAAAGAACTGGACGCGCTCTACACGGCCGTCACATCCCGGCGACGAAATCTCGTGGATGAATGCCACGAACGCCTGAAGACGTTGCACAAAGAGGGACAACTCTCCGACGTCGGATTCACGGCTATCGCCGCAATCATCAAGGAAGCGGAGAACGGCAAATGGGCCGACGCCGCTCAGCACCTGCACGACTTCATGCGAGCGCAGCGATTAACCAAGAGCGACTCGTGAGCAGAGCCAGATCGCCTCTATTCATGAGTACGACCGACATTGACGAGCGACCGTGAGCCGTAAAGCAACTGCGCGAACCGTTGATAGAGCGCGGGCAGAACGACAAGTGTGAAGAGCGTGCTAGTGATGACTCCGCCGATGACGACGGTGGCAAGTGGGCGTTGGACTTCGGCACCGGCTCCTGAACTGGTCGCCATTGGAATGAAGCCGACGCTGGCGACGAGCGCGGTCATCAAGATCGTGCGCAGTGATTCGATGCCGGAATGTTGAATCGCGTCTTTCAGATTCGATCCGGCTTGACGAGCGGCGCGGATCGCGGAGACCAGGACCATGCTGTTGAGAACCAATAGGCCCGACAGCGTGATGAAGCCGACGGCGGTGGAGATCGACAGCGGCATCTCGCGAGCGGACAGTGCGGCGATGCCGCCGATACACGCGAACGGAACGCTGGCGAAGGTCACCAGCGTGTCGAACTTCGAGCGGAAGCTGAAGAACAGCAGCACGACGATCAGTGACAACGCGAGCGGCACGACGATCGCCAGACGCTTTTGAGCACGCTGCATGTTCTCGAACTGGCCGCCCCAGTCGATGCGGTAGCCTTCCGGCATCTGCACTTGGTCTGCGATGCGTTGCTGAGCTTCATGGACAAAGCTGCCGATGTCCCAGCCGCGGACGTTGAATTGAATCGTGACCCAGCGTTGGCACCATTCGCGCGAGATCAGTCGCGGGCCGTTGACCATGCGGAAGTCGGCCAGTCGCGACAGCGGTACACGTTCGCCGTTCGGGGCAGCAATGACAATTTGGCCGATCTCCTCCATGTTCTCGCGGAATTGATCGGGGAGTCGGACGGTCAGCGGAAAGCGGAGTTGTCCTTCGACGACTTCGCCCATCGACTTCGCTCCGAGCGATTCGATGACGTCCAGGACTCTTTGCGCGACGATGCCGTACCGCGCGATCTGATCCTGTTTAATCGCGACTTGCAGGATCGGTTGACCCAGCGCCTGCTCGGTCGCGAGGTCGGCGCAGCCGTCGATCCCTTTCAGCACGCCTTCCAGTTGCCGCGCGGTCGCGATGAGTTGTGGGAAATCGCTGCCGAATAGTTTCAGGGCGACATCGGCTCGCACGCCGGAGACCATTTCGTTGACGCGCTGTTCGATAGGCTGCGTGAACCAAATCGTCTGACCAGGGATGTCTTGGAATTCTTTTTCCATGAGCAGGACGAGATCGGCTTGCGTCTTGGCTTTCGTCCAGGCTTCGCGCGGATGCAGCGTGATGAACAGGTCGGTGACTTCGACCGTGCTGGCGTCGGTCGGAATCTCCGGTGAGCCAACGCGGCTCCAGCAGAGCGCGACTTCATCGGGGAATTTTTCGAGCAGAATTTTCTGCATCCGATCATTCAGACGCAGCGATTCTTGCAAGCTGGTTCCTGGCGGACGCACGATGCCGATGACGATCGCTCCCTCGGAAAGTCGCGGGACAAACTCCGTCCCCAAGCGAGTCGCCTGCCAGCCGGCGAAGCCGAGCGCGGCGAGTGACACGGACAACACGAGCAGCGGAACTCGCACGAAGAGTCGCAGCAGCCGCGAATAGATCGCCTTCGCGAGTCGCACGACCAGGACATCTTCTTCGTGAATCTGCTTCGGCAAAAAGAGGCTGGCCAGCACCGGCGTCACCGTCAGCGAGCAGATTAGCGAGCCGATCAAAATGAAGATGACGGTCAGAGCCATCGGCCGGAACATTTTGCCTTCGACACCTTCGAGCGTCAGGATCGGCAGATACACGATCATGATGATGAGTTGGCCGAAGACCGTTGCCGGCGTCCACTTCAGTGCTGGTCCAGTCCACATGCGCAGTGACTTTGCCCGGCATCCCGTCCGGCGTGAATTCGATTTGCTGGCCAAGCCGCACGAGGTTCGCGTCCTCTTTGCGAACTTCCAGCACGACCCACATGCGACGGATGTCGGCGATTTCAAAATGCGACTCGCCCGGCGCGACCACTTCGCCGAGCGTCATTTCATGGCCGATCACGATGCCATCAAACGGCGCGAAGATCGGCAGCAAATTGGTGGTCATCGTCCGCACATCCAGCGTCGCGGCCAGCTCGGCGGGCAGTCCCAAAAAGTGCAGCTTGTCCGCCAATTGCTCGTCGTCCAAGCCCTGCACTTCGCCCAACGAGATCGGCAATCCCAGATTGACTAACTCTTGTACGGAGTTCATCAGTTCGATCTTCGTTTGGCGAAAGTCGGCTTCGGCATCACGGTGTGTTCGTTCGGGGACCGCTTCCGGAACCGCTTTCAGCCGATCGCGCAGGCGCAACGCTTGTCCAAACTTGACGACGGCTTTCAAGAGTTCCGCTTTCGTCTGGCCAACATCGCGAGCTTCCACAATCGCGAGTACGTCTCCTTTGCGGACAGACTGCCCGACTTGCTTTTCGATGCGCCAGACCATTCCGGGAACTCGCGACGACAACCGCGCCAACAAATTTTTGTTGTACGCAACGACTCCGTGCGCCGGGATCGTTTGCCGCATCGGCCGCCGTTCGACTCGGCCAAAGCGGATGCCGACCTTCTCGATCGAGTTCTCGCTGAACTGCAAACTCGAAAGCTCTTTCGGCGGAGTCGTTTGATCTTCCGGGCGAGTCTTGGTCGACGCGGAGGAATCCGCAGCGCGAGACGATGTCGCTGAAGCCAGTCCGAAAGTCCAATGCGTGGTATGCCCCGTGTTCAGGACGCCCAACAGCAACAAGACGATCATCGAATACCGCAGCCGGCCACCCAAGCCTTCCATCCGCTTACTCGACGTGCAGGACTGCTTTGATCCTGCGCGGCAAGTCGGCTCGCACTTTGATCGTGAACTGAGAGTGTGCTCATCGCCAACGCCCCTGGATTTCAAAAGTTGCAGAACAATCGCCGAGTATCCGATGGGCACGATCGGGTGACTCAACTCCGTGTTTTGCACTTCGCACGCCAAACGTCAGGGATTCGCCGCCTCGTCGCCTTTTTCGAGCGATCGGGAGGACGCACTTCGCTCAGTCGCCACGACATGCAAAGGCAGTGATAGGTCCAATCACGATCTTTGCTTCGCACGACAGAGAGACTCATCACTCGTGGACATGGCCAACGCCGACGAGCGGTTCGCGGTGGCCGTAGAAGCTGTAGAGCAGCGGCACGAGATTGAAGAAGACCAGCGTCGAGAGCATTCCACCGACAACGACGATGGCCAGCGGGCGCTGCGACTGCGAGCCAATCTGCGTCGAGAACGCCGCAGGTAACAAGCCGAGGATCGCCGCGAGCGCGGTCATCGTGATGGGACGCACGAGGCTTTCGGTCCCTTGCCGGATCGCTTCGCGCAGCGGAACGCGGCGGTAGCGCAGGTTGTTAAACGACGACACCATTAACAGACCGTTCATCACCGCCACGCCGAGAATCGAAATGAAACCGACCGCCGCGGAGATGTTGAAGTTCAGGCCGGTTAAGAGCAGCGTCCAAACACCGCCGATCGACATCACGCCGACATTCGCGAAGACCAGCAGCGCATCGAGCAGCGAGAAGAATGCGAGGTACAGCATGATGAGGATCAGTCCCATCGACAGGATGATGACGATCAACATGCGATGCTCGGCTTCGCGCATCTGCTGGAACTCGCCGCTCCAAGTGGGTTCGTAGCCCTTCTTCAAGAGCGGTAGGATTTCTTTCTGGGCTTCCGCGACGGTGCTGGCGAGGTCTCGACCGCGCACGCCGAACTTCACGGCGATCAAACGCTGACCTTGCTCGCGGTAGATCGTCGAGGCACCGGGCTTCACGAATGTGCCATTGGGATCAGGACGGCCTTGATCGTCCACTGGCGTGACGAGATCGCGCAGCCGACGGCGCGGCACGCGGCTCAAGTCATCCAGCGTGGCGTTGAACGAACTGCCGGTCAACGACGGCATGCGCGTCGCTGTGCCAGTCATTGAAAGTCCGACGCTAGAACCAGTGATCGGCGTGCCCGGCAGGCTGGCAACGCTGCTCGATGTGATGCGGTTCTTCATCACATCGACGGGAATGTCGAGGATGTAGTCCATGCTCTGCCGCAACCGCTCCGGCCAGCGGAGCGTGATGTCGAACGTCTTCTCGCCTTCGATCATCTGCGAGAACGGCTTGCCGCCGACGGCTGTTTGAATCACGTCTTCGATGTCGGAGACGCGCACATTCCACATCGCACATTTCGCGCGGTCGATGGGAAACGCGAGGGTCGTCTGACCTTTGATGCGAAAGACGCCGGGGTCGGAGATGCCGTCGATCGTGTCGAGTTTGTTGTAAATCGCGAGCGCCATCGCTTCGAGTTCATCGAGATCAGGGCCGAAAATCTTGACGGAGTTCTCGCCTTTCACGCCGGACAGCGATTCCATCACGTTGTCGCGGATGTACTGCGAGAAGTCCCAGTTCACGCCGATGATGTTGCGCGACAGCTCGCTGTTGAGCTCTTCGATGAGTTCCGCCTTCGTGCGTCGGCGAGTTCCGCCCTCTGGAATCGGCCAATCGTCGTGACGCTTGAGCGGCACGAGGCATTCCATGTTGTAGTAGCCGGTCGGATCGGTGCCGTCATCGGGCCGGCCGACTTGCGAGGTCACCAGCTTCACTTCGGGGAACTTCATCATCAGGTGCCGCGCAATGTGAGCGTTGCGGACAGACTCGTCCAATGCCACGTTCACGGGGAACGTCCCGCGCACGACGATGTTGCCTTCTTCCAACTCCGGCATGAATTCGCGTCCCAACAGCGGCAGCGTGCCCAGCGTTCCCGCCACCAGCAGTGTGATGCCGCCCGTCCAGAACCAACGATGATCGAGGCATTGATTGAGTTGCCAGAGATAGACGCGCTTGATCGCGCGGACCAGAAAATTGTCTTTCGCCGGCTTGAGCCGTCCGAAACAGAAGACGCACAAGACCGGCGAAATCGTCAGTGCGAGCACCAGCGCGCCTCCGAGAGCGAAGGCATACGTGTCCGCCATTGGGCCGAAGATTTGACCTTCCGGACCTTGCATCGTGAACAGCGGCAACAGCGCGCAGACCATGATGATCGTCGAATAAAACAGGCTCCGTTCGACATGCCGAGCCGCCTTGAGCACGCGATCTTCCAGCGGCTGTCCCGCGTTCTCGCCGGAGCTGACGCTGTGAAAAATGTGCTCGACCATGATGACGGTGGAATCCACGATGATGCCGAAGTCGACCGCTCCGATCGACAGCAAGTTCGCCGACTTGCCGCGCAGAAACAACACGCAAAACGCGAACATCAGTGCCAGCGGAATGTTGATCGCCACGATGATCGAACTGCGGACGTTGCCCAAAAACATCAGCAGGATCAACGTGACGAGCACCATGCCTTCGAGCAAATTCCGGCGCACGGTTTCGGTCGTGACGTCAATCAGCGAGCTGCGGTTGTAAAACGGTTCGATCTTCGTTCCGGGCAGCAGCCGGCCGGGCGTGTCGTTGAGTTCGTTGATCTTGTCGCGGACCGCTTCCAGCGCGGGCAGCGATTGTTCGCCTTTGCGAAGCAGCACGATCCCCTGCACTTTGTCGTCTTCGTTATCGAGCACTCGCGAGCCGTCCGGGGTGACGACTTCGCGGCCTTGGTCATCCAACCGCGGGCGTGTGATGCTCATTTGCCCTTGCCGAGTTTGATAGCCGACAACAACTCCGCGTGTGCCGACCGGAGCACCCCCGCGAAGCGGACCGCCTTCGACGACATGCTCGACACGGATCGGCACGTTGTTCGTCGCGTCGATCACGATTTTCCGAATTTCGTGGATGCGGCGTTCCTCTTCGCCGCGCAGATACGCGGCAGCTTTGACGGGATCGGACATCCCGCGCGCAACGACCATCGGGTCCTCGCCGCCGCCGATCAAGCCGATGCCGCGGACGACCTGCACGTTGCCCCCTTGCACGACGTAATCGCCGCCGACATTGGCATTGCTGTTGGCGATCGCCTCTTCGAGTTGAGCCAGCGTGATGCCGTATTCCTTCAAGCGATTGGGATCGGGACGAATCTCGTAGCGTTTGATCGTGCCTCCCGCGCTGACGACGCCGGAGATGCGCGGGACGCGCAACAGCTCGCGTTCGAGCGTCCAATCTTGAAACGCCTTCAGATCGCTGAGCGAGTAAATGTCTCGTCCGAGTGCGTCCTTCGGTCCGGTCAGCGTGTAGCGATAAATTTCTCCGATGGGCGACGCCGGAGAGATTTGCGGACTCACTCCTTTCGGCAGTTCGACACCCGACAAGCGGTTGAGCACTTCTTGCCGCGCCTGAACGAAGTCGATGCCGTACGAAAACTGATTGCGAATGTGCGCGAGACCAAACAGCGATTTGCTCCGCGAGTATTTCAGTCCCGGCATTCCCGCCATGCCGACTTCCAGCGGAATCGTGACCATCCGCTCGACTTCCTCAGCGGATGCTCCGGGATATTGTGCGACGACTTCCACGATGGCCGGCGCGGGATCGGGGTACGCTTCGACGTTGACTCGCACGAAGGCATAGCCGCCCGTCGCCGCCAGCGCGAGCGCCAGCAGCACGACGACCACTCGATTGTGAACCGCCCAGTCCAGCAGTTTGCCGATCATGGTGTGTGCGTGCTCCCGTCTTTTCGTAGCCGTCATCGCTCCGCGTGACGAGCCTTTCGCTTTCAGCGTTGATTGGTTTGAAACGTTCGCGGGCGTGTGGGATGAAGGCACGTCACGCGGAGCAGTGACGGCTACGTTGGGTCATGGTGTGCTCTTCGCTGTCGTTTCCATTGCGGCGGTCGCGCGGGCCGAGGTGCGCAACGATTCCAGTTCTGCCGCCATGACCACGCCGCCGACCGTGACAACTCGCTCGCCGACGCGAATCACTTCGCTCGCCGGCTGCCCCGAAACCAATTGCGGTTTCGTCGAAAGAAAGACGGTCTGATCGCGTCGCCGAATCGGCCGCACGCGGCGGCAAGTGAATTCGTGTTTCTCGGCGTCGGTCTCGACGAAGACTCGCGACTCGCCCTCTTGATCGATCAACGCCGCAATCGGAATCACGACTTCATCGGGATCGGGAGGCAAGACGATCTGAGCGGAGATGAATTGCCCCGCTCGCAAACGACCGGCCGAGTTATCGACCCAGCCCATCACCAGCGCGGTGTGCTGCGACGGATCAATCAAATTCCCAATCCGTTGAAAACTTCCTTCCAACGGATGTGAGTGCGCTTCCGAGTTCAAGCGGATCGCCCAATGACGTTGTCCGGGCGGCAGCGTTTCGAGCAACGAGATGTCTTCCTCATAAATGTGGGCGAGCACATCCAGCCGTTTCAGGTCCGCGATTTTGAAGAGGTCCAGATCGGTGCTGACGATATCTCCGACCGCGACGTTTTTCTCGACGATCGTCCCGTCAATCGGTGCGCGGACTTCCACTCGTGCCCAGGTTTCGTCGAGGTTGGAACGGCCGACTCCCTTGTGAGTCCGGACTTGTTCCGCCTCATCGCGAATCGTCTGAATTTGTTCGCTGCTCAATCGCCACGATCGCAACGTCCGCTCAATACGAGCAAACGCGATGGTGGTCGACTCGACCTCTCGCCGGGCGTCGAGCACAGTCCGTTCCGGCACAGCCGCTTTGGAAAACAGGTCTTCCAAGCGCGTGAGTTTTTCCTCATCGAATTTCAGTTTAGTCATCGCTTCGACCAGTTCACTTTTCTTTTCACCCAGCTCTTTGCTCCAGATCACTGCCAGAAGCTGACCCTTGCGGATGAAGTCGCCAAAGCTCACCGGACGCGAAACGGTTCGCATTTCCGAAGTGAGGATTTGATCGCTCGCCGGTGCATCGATCCGACCGAGTTCGATCACATCGCCGGCAAATCGCGACGGCACATGCACTAATCGGTTCGCATCCAAATACAGCGAACCTTCCAACCGCAGAATTTCTGACGTGAGCGCGGTCTGCACGGCGGCCGTCTCGACTTGCAACGTCTCGACCACTTCGTTGGGCAGCCGCAACGTTTTGGCGTCAGTTCCCACCAGCGTTCCGCGAGGTTTGGTCTTCTCCGCCAGAATCGAAGGAGTTTCGACCTTCGGATGCTGACGGTCCCACCATTCTTTGAGCTTCGGCATCCCCTCATAACCGAGGACCGGCAAGCCCAAGACCACGACCAGCACGACCAAAACTCGAATCATCCGTTGAGCTGCAAAACGCATAATCCAGACTTTCGTTTCAACTCAAAGAGCACTTTCGATGAACAGGTCGAGTGCGAGTGATCGCCTCACATTCACGTAAAGGATCGGCATAGTCTACGAAGTTTGAACGCCTCGTGGACGATGCTGTCGATTTCCTAATCTGGCCGATCAAAAAAACGCTGCTGGCTCGACAATTCGGGACGTCAACGACGACATCCAGCCGAGGCTTCATTAACTTCCTGTCAGAATTCGTTGTTCGAGGTTGTGATGGTCGAGAGATATCGTCGTCAAAAAGGCAAACCCGCGCTGCTGGGCAATCATCAGAGATGCTGGCTGTGGGGGCGGCATGTCGTCACCGAGACGCTGCGTGCCACACGCTGGCCGGTGTTGGAATTGCACCTCTCCGACCAACTGCCGGAGGACGACCTCGCCTTCGCGGAACAGTGGGCTCGATCGAGCGATGTCCCGCTGACAGTCGCGCCGCTTGAGAGGCTCACGCAACTCTGCCACTCGCGTGAGCATCAAGGCTTCCTCGCGAAGATGGCTGAGTTCCCGTATGACCAAGCCAGCGACGTACTCAATGCGTCAAAGACGAATCCGCTTTTCGCGATCCTCGACGGCTTGCAAGACCCGCACAACTTCGGAGCGGTGATTCGGTCGGCACATGTGCTCGGAGTCGATGCTCTGTTCGTGCCGACTCACGGGCAGGTCGAGGTCACAGCTCAAGTCGCACGCAGTTCAGCCGGAGCGGTCAATCACATTCCGATTGCACAGACTGAAGATGTCGCCGCGCTTGCCGAACAACTGCGATCGCGCGGGATCCGAGTGATCGGCACCAGCCAACGAGCCTCGCAATCAATCAGCAATAGCGACCTGACACGCGGTGCCGCGATCGTCATCGGCAATGAAGGAACTGGCATTCGCGGCGAGTTGCTCGCGGTTTGCGACGAACTCGTCACGATCCCGCAGTTCGGTGCGGTCGAATCTCTGAACGCCGCCGTCTCGGCGGGTATTTTGTTTTACGAAGCACAGCGGCAGCGCGCGGCCGTAGGCAGGAACTAATGTCACTCGAACTTAAAAACCCGCACAGCGTTCTTGCCGCGATTGTGGCTCGGCCGCTCGATGTTCTCGACATTCAAGTCGCGACGGACGCACCGAGTCCCGCGTGGTCTGAGGTGATCGACGTCGCTCGCGCGCACGCCGTCCGCGTCACGCGCGGCGGGCGTCCCGCATCTCGCGATCGGCGTGGCAGCGAGAAAGAAGGTCGTGAGACGGGAATGTCCGCCACAGTGCGCGAGCGACCGGATGTACCGCTCGAACAACTCTTCGCCGATGTCGCTTCACGAGCGAACGAGCACGGTCTCTGGCTGGCGCTCGACAACTTGCAAGACCCGCACAACGTTGGAGCGATCTTTCGGACCGCAGCCTTCTTCGGAGTGCTGGGTATCATTGTTACCAAGGACCGATCCGCGCCGCTCAGCGGAGTGGCCTACGACGTCGCCGCCGGCGGACTGGAACACGTCCCGTTCACGATCGTCCCGAACCTCGCTCGCGCCGTCGCGGTCGCCAAGGAATCCGGCTTGTGGGTGCTTGGCACGTCCGAGCACGCCACCGACGACGTCTCGCAAGTGGATCGCGGCCGTCCGTGGCTACTGATCGTCGGCAATGAAGAAAAAGGAATGCGTCGCCTGACCACCGAACATTGCGACTCCGTCTGCCGCATCGCTCCCGTCGGCGAAGTCACGTCACTGAACGTCTCCGTCGCGACGGGAATTCTGATCGCGACGCTGTCCCGACCGTAGACCGGTCACTCCGTGACCGGAACCTTCGAGTCACGGAGTGACTCGTCTACGTTGAAGTCCAATCAGATTCCGATCGCGTGCCCTCAATCATCGCCTGGCGAGCCGCGCATTTTTTTAGTGTCGGAGTGGCGGCGTTTGTCGTTCAAGCGGCGAGTCTTTGAACCTTTGGTCGGCTTGGTCGGCCGGCGTTTCTTCGGCGGCGTCGCGATCTCTTTCAACCAGCCGGTCAGTTGTTCGAGGCAGCCGATGCGATTGAGCAATTGGCTCCGCGACTTCTCGCAGGAAATCAAAATGCTGCCGTCGGTCAGCAGCTTCGAGGCGAATCGCACGGCAAAGCGTTGCCGCACATCGTCGGGCAGGCTCGGCGATTCCAACGGACGCCAGCGAAGTGTCGCCTTCGAGTTCACCTTATTGACGTTCTGCCCGCCCGGCCCGGAACTGCGAGCGAACTGAAAGTCGAACTCGTCATGCGGAATCTGAATTCGCGCGGTGACGGGCAGGACATCCTTTGGCGAATCGTCGTCAGGAGTTTTAGTTTTTGAGTCGGACATGAATCTCGCCGTGTGGATGGAACCGCGACCGAGGTCTAAACTGCGAACGCCAACTTTGGAGTGCGGTGTGTCAGCACCGCTTTTGGG
>JAYVQJ010000064.1:0-3055 GCA_043777235.1 Planctomycetia bacterium | reverse complement strand
GTTGAACCCCTGGGACAAGCCCAGGGGCGTTTGCAAACTGCGTCGTGCTGGTATCGGGCTGTGAATCATTGGCTAAACTGTCGCCATGCAACGAATCTGTATAACGATCGCTCGATTCGCGTTGTCCGCCTGGATTGGTGCTGCGGCGCTATTTGTTGTGACCTCGATCGCCGAGCAGCGGTCGCCCACATTTGGCTCGGTCGAAAAAAACTTGCTGGCCGCGCTGCGGTTCCCGGCGTATTACTCGTTCGGATTTGTGCTTGTCGGATTGGGCTTGGTTGGCGGAGCGTTCGGTGTCGATTACAGGGTCCGGCTAAAAGGCTGGCTGATCGTCGTTGTTTGTCTGACGCTCGCGTTGATTCTGATGGTGGTCGATTACGTCGCGATCTACTCGCCGCTGTACGCGATCGTCACCGATCCGAGCGGCGCGCGAGACGCACGGTTCGTCGAACTACATCGTTGGTCCGAGCAAATCAACACGGTTGATGTGACGTTGTGTTTGATCGCCGCACTCATTGCGTGCTGGCCCACAAAGAATCCTGAGTTTCTAACCCCCAACCCCTAACCGCCCATTGAAAAGCAGGAATGAAGTAACCCGAAGCGTTAGCGAGGGTCGGAACTCTTGGAGATTACACGAGGCATGCGACCCTCGCTTACGCTTCGGGTTACTTTTTTAACGGGCTGCTAACCCCTCATCCCAATGTCCGCCTCACTGTCACTCAAGACCCTGTCGCAGGCCTGCCGGTCGCTCAGCACATTGTTGGAGTCCGGTGTCGAGGTGCGGCGCGCGTTCAAGCTGGCGTCGAACAAAGCCAGTGACGCGCAGTGTCGCGCGGCATTCGAGGAGATCAACATCCAGATCTCGGCGGGGAATGAAATTTCGGCGGCGATGCGAGAGCAGGGGCGGACGTTTCCCGATCTGATGATCGACATGATCGAGATGTCCGAAGGGACCGGATCGCTCCCTGAAGTGTTAACGCATCTGGCCGACCACTATGAAAACAATCTGCGGCTGCGGCGCGAGTTTGTTGGCTCGATCATGTGGCCGATATTTCAGCTCGTGGCGGCGGTGCTGGTCATCGCACTGTTGATCGTCATTTTCGGAATGATCCCAGATGGCGGCCCGGATGGTCCGAACATCAAGCAGTTGGTCTTTGGCTTGTCGGGTGTCGGCGGCGCGATCATTTGGTTGACCTGCACTTTCGGCACCGCGTTGATGCTGTGGGTCGGCTACCAAATTGCGAACCGGAGTTTCGCGGCGCGGCGAGTGCTCGATCCGTTGTGGCTGCGAGTGCCGGTGTTGAGCACCTGCCTGCGCTCGTTCGCGATCGCGCGGTTTTCGTGGGCGTTCTATTTGACTCAGCAGTCGGGCATGCCCATGGTCCGCAGCCTGACCGCCAGCTTGAAGGCGACGAACAACGGAGCGTTTCAAAATGCGACGCCGCTGGTCTGTGCCGGCATTCGCGAGGGAGAAGACCTCTCGGTCGTGCTGGCCGAGAGTCATCTGTTTCCAGAGGACTTCCTGCACATGGTCTCGGTGGGTGAGACCTCCGGCACGGTTCCGGAAATGTTGCATCGGCTCAGCCCGCAATTCGAGGATCAAGCGCGTCGCAGCTTGAAGGCTCTGACTGCAACCATCAGTTGGACGGTGTGGTTGTTGGTCGCGGTGTTCATCGTTTTTTTCATCTTCCGTTTTTTTATGTGGTACGTCGGCATTCTCAACGACGCCATACGTGGCGCGGGAGGCTGAGTCCCCATGAAGCGATGGCTCGGAGCGTTGGCGGCAATCGGAGTTCTCGGCTTGTTCGGTTGGCTGTGGATCGGCCGTCCGAACGCACCGAAGCCTGCCGCCTCCGCCGCGATTCGCGAGCCTTCCGAAGACGTGGCTCGTTGCCTTGAGTGTCATGCTTCACACTCCAAAGAGTTTTTGATGACCGGTCACGCTCTGGCTCTGCGTGCGGCGAACGACCCGGATGCAATGTCTCGATTCGCCGGAGAGACGGTCGCCATCGGTCAGCCTGCGGTCACGTTCCGATTTTGGGAGGAGGACGGAAAGCTTTGGTGTGCCAACGAGAAGTCTGGAGAGAAAACGCAGGTGAGTTGGATCTTCGGATCAGGACATCACGGCATGACACCGGTCGTCGTGGCGAGAAATCAACGGGGCGATGAGGAAGGTCCAGATCTCCATGTCAGTTGGTATCGTCCGCATGGGTTGGCTTTGACGATGGGACACGAGCAAGTTTTGACCGCCCGTCCCGATGGGCTGGGCACGTTCAACAACGCGTCGAACACGAAGCAGTGCTTCAAGTGCCACACGACAGAGTTGACCATCAAAGGACGCGGCATCGAGACCGCGCATCTGCTTCCTGGAGTGCTGTGCTCGAAGTGTCATGCGAACGCCAAGCAACATGCTGAGACCATGAACGCGGGAAAAACTGCCGCCCACTTTGACGATTGGAAATCGCTGACACCAAAAGAGTCTGTCGATCGGTGTGGCGAATGCCACCGCTCGCCGACCGTGTTCGAACCTGAGGAGATCAAGCCGGAGAATCGCCAAATAAGTCGGTTCGCTTCCGTGGGCCTACCGCTCAGCCGGTGCTTTCAGTTTCAGAAGTCGCGGCAGCGAGGGGACGACACCTCGAAGCGTCTCGACTGTGTGACCTGCCACGATCCGCATCGTCCGATGCCGACCGACGAGCAGCACTACAACAACCGTTGCCGCGATTGCCATGCGCGTCCCGACTCGATGGACTCGGACTGTCCCCAGCAATCCATCACCAGCGACTGCGTCAGTTGCCACATGCCGAAGGTGCGGATGAACGCTCCGGTGTCGTTCACGGATCACTGGATTCGCGTGCGATCGGCGGATGAACTCTCCGCTGCCTCGCAACCGCCATTGCCTGGGCCTGCATCGTCGAAATGACAGCATTCCTTCTGCTTTCATCCGTGCCTCGGCTGTCATCCGCGCTCATCGAGCAACCAATGATACCTCAGGCGTGGTCGTTTGCAGTCCGTGTTCCACGAAGAGAATGCGAGTCATGGAATGACTCGCCTA
>JAYVQJ010000063.1:0-3055 GCA_043777235.1 Planctomycetia bacterium | reverse complement strand
TTCGACAACCTCGCTGCGCCGGACGCGCTCTTTCTGTTCCCGTTCAAGATGCCGTTCATGGGCAACGAATTTAATTTGCTGCCGATCATCACGACGAGTCTATTCTTGTTCCAACAGAAGATGCTGATGCCGCCACCGACCGACGAGCAGACTCGGATGCAGGCGAAGGTCTTCTTTTGGATGACGCTGATGATGGGCTTCATGTTCTATCACGTCCCGGCCGGCCTGTGCGTGTACTTCATCGCGTCGAGCGTCTGGAGCATGGCCGAACGCAAGCTGCTGGACCGCGTCGTGCCGAAGCCTCCGCCGACGACTAGCACGACGCTGCTCGTTGGTCCCAATGGCGGTCCAAAACCGCCAGCGAATAACTTTTGGAGCCGCATGCGCGACAAGCTCGAACAGATGGGTGAGATGCAGGACGTCAACGGCGTCCCCGCCAACAGCCAGCGCAAGCCGCGCGACAAGGACAAGCGCAGATCGCGCCCGTAGCCCGTTTGGAGTGCGGTGATTCATCACCGCTTTCACTGTTTGGCGCAGCCCTTGGATCAACGTACAAAACGATTCAGCGAAAGCTCCGCAAAACATCCAAAGCGGCGATGAATCGCCGCACTCCAAATATGCAAAACTCGTCGTCAAAACCGCGTCTGTCGCTGCACTGGCAGATTCTGATTGGGCTATTGATCGGCGCGACGGCGGGCTTGATCGCTCGAAACATTTGGCCGGCATCGTCGGGGAAGATGGACCCGACGCTGGAATGGCTGACGAAGAACGTCGCCGAAACGCTCGGGCAAATTTTCTTGCGGTTGATCTTCATGGTCGTCGTGCCGTTGGTGTTCTCGGCGCTGACGCTGGGAGTCGCCGGGATCGGTGATGTGCGGCGACTTGGGAGGCTCGGCGTGCGCACTCTGTTGATGACGTTGTTGCTGTCGTCAGTCTCAGTCGCGATCGGCTTGGGGACCGCGAATCTCGTGAAGCCCGGAGCACGCTTGCCGGAAGACAAGCGCGTCGAACTGCGAGCGAAGTACGCCGACCAATCGGAGAAAGCGGTCAAGCAAGCGGCAAACGCGAAGACGGCTCGCGACTCGCTGCTGGACATCATCCCGCGCAATCCGTTGCAAGAGATGGTCGGTGCGCTCGATGGAAGTTCTCCCGGCGGCGGGATGCTGGCGGTGATGTTCTTCGCGTTGGTCTGCGGCGTCGCGATCTCGATTTCTCCGGAGCGGACAGGACCGTTGGTCGGAGTGTTGGAAGGGATGTACGACGTCTCGATGGTCGTGATCGGTTGGGCGATGCGGTTGGCCCCGATCGGCGTGTCGGGGCTGATGTTCTCGCTGACGGCGACACTCGGCATGGATATCTTGCAGACTCTGGTTTGGTACGTCGGGGCGGTGTTGGCCGCGCTTTCGCTGCACATGTTCGGCGTGTACTCGGTGGTTGTTTCGTTGATCGCGCGGATGTCGCCGAGATATTTCTTTGGCCGCATCAGCGAGGTGTTGTTGACCGCGTTCGCGACGTCGTCGTCCAACGCGACGCTGCCGACGTCGCTGCGAGTCGCCGAAGAAAAACTCGGCGTCAAACGCGAGGTCGCGAATTTTGTGCTCACGGTTGGCTCGACGGCGAATCAAAACGGCACGGCGTTGTACGAGGGAATCACTGTGTTGTTCCTCGCTCAGGTGTTCGGTGTCGAGCTGACACTCACGCAGCAGATTTATGTCGTGCTGATGTCGGTGCTCGCCGGTGTCGGCACGGCGGGCGTGCCGGGAGGATCGCTGCCGCTGGTGGTGTTAGTGATGAAATCGGTCGGCGTACCGGAGCAAGGGATCGGCATTATCCTGGGAGTCGATCGGCTACTCGATATGTGCCGCACGACGCTCAACGTCACCGGCGATCTGGTTGTTGCCGTGTGCGTCGATCGGGGCGAGAAGGCCAGCTCGGAATCTTGAGCCGCGCCTGGCAACCGTTTAGGCAGACGAATGGGGCCAGAGGAATAAAGGGTGACAACCGGATGCCAACACGAGGTTCTCTTGAATTCGGGGTCATTGAAGAACTGTCGGCCACGCGCTTGATTGAACTGGCGTTGGCGGAAGACTTGGCGGACTCGTTGCCAAGTGCGTTGGATCGCGATCTGACTTGTGCCGCGCTGATTGATTCGAGTGAGACTGCGACGATCAACGTCGTCGTGCGACGCGAGGGAGTCTTGGCAGGCAGCCCGGTCGCGGAGTTAGTTTTCAAGCGGCTCGATTCGACTGTTCGTTGGGAGACGATCGTTGTTGATGGTTCGCTCGTGACGGCTCAAACGGTTGTCGCACGAGCGTCCGGTTCGTTGCGTTCGTTGTTGATCGGCGAACGAACGGCGCTGAACTTTCTGATGCACTTGTCGGGTGTCGCGACACAAACTCGAAAATTTGCCGACGCCGTGGCCGGGACGAAAGTTGTGATCCTCGACACTCGCAAGACGTTGCCCGGTTGGCGAGCACTTGAGAAGTACGCAGTCCGTTGCGGCAGCGGGACGAATCATCGAATGGGGCTGCACGACGGAGTGCTCATCAAGGACAACCACTTGGCAGCGTGGGTCAGAGGGCAGGGGAGTGCAACGATCGCGGATGCGATTCGGCAAGCTCGTGCGGTGTCGCCGAGTTTGATCGCGATCGAGGTGGAAGTAGACACGCTCGAACAGCTTCGCGACGCGCTGACTGGCGGTCCGGATATGGTGTTGCTCGACAACATGACTCCGGCGACGTTGTGCGAAGCGGTGCGGATGCGAGACGAAACGGCTCTGGTGACGCGATTGGAAGCATCGGGCGGGATCACATTGAGTAACGTCCGAGAGATCGCCGAGACCGGCGTGGACCGGATCAGCATCGGAGCATTGACGCACTCGGCTCCGGCGTTGGATATCGCGTTTGATTGGCCGGGGTAATTTGACCTGTGAAGCTCATTACTCAAGCGAGCCGGCGGGCGTCAGCCCAATGGCACTCACTTTGTGAGCGGCACGGCGCTAGCCGCCGGTAATTCACCGGAAAACGTCGATCTCGAATTACCGGTGGCTAGCGCC
>JAYVQJ010000062.1:0-12017 GCA_043777235.1 Planctomycetia bacterium | reverse complement strand
CGGGCAAGAGTGCCCATCCTACGACGCTCCCCGCGTGCATCACGGCCAACTGTCAGCCGGCGGCGATCGACCGCTATTCGATCGACGTTGAAAAAGGTCAGCGAGTCGCCTTCGAGGTCATCGGCAGTCGGCTCGGCAAAGACTACGACCCGCTAGTGCGAATTCGCGACGCGAAAGGAAAACTCGTCGCCGAATGTGACAACTCGGTCGGACTGTTTTTCGATTGCCGGTTCGCTCACACGTTTGCGGAGGCAGGAACGCACACTGTCGAAGTCCGTGACTCCCGATTCGAGGGGCATCCGACCTGGCACTATGTTTTGCGGATGGGCGACTTCCCGGAAGCGCGCGTGTCGGTCCCGTCGGCCGTGCGAATCGGTGAACCGACAACGCTCACGTTTCCGCAGATCGCGGGATTGCAGTTGCCGGTTCAGTTCGCGCCGGATCGACCGCTCGAAAGTTTGTTTCACGAGGTGCGACTGTCGCCAAGTGGCCCGGCCACTTGGATTCCGCTCGCGATCACCGATCTTCCCACCGGCGTTGAAGTCGAGCCGAATGACACGATCGAAACCGCGACCGTCGTTGCCGCAAAAGCACCGGCGATGTTGAACGGTGTGCTCGGCAAGCCGGGTGACGTCGATTGGTTTGCGATTGAGTTGGCCAAAGATCAGAAGCTCAGCATTCAAGGTTTTTCGAGGACGATCGGCTCGGCAGCCGATTTGGAGTTGGTCATGTTCGATGCCGACGGTCGTGAGGTGCGGCGCGTCGATGACACGGAACTCGACGAAGCGAGTTTTTCGTTCAATGCGGGTAAAGCCGGGGTGTATCGCCTGCAAGTCCGCGACATCGCGCGCGACGGCGGCCCGGAGTTCGCCTATCGGATCGAGGTCAGAGCCGGCGGGCCGCAGTTCCAACTGCAATCGGAAGCGACGGAGTTCACGATCCCTCAAGGAACGTACCAGCCACTCGCGCTGAAGGTGACTCGCACCGAATTCAAGGGGGAGATTCAACTCGAACTGCGAGGTGCTCCGCCCGGCGTGACCTTGCAACCGAACGTCATTCCGGCTGACGCTGTTGAGTTCCTTGGCCAAATCATTGCCGCACCGTCGGCTGCCGAAGGACTTTTCACTCTGCAAGTTGTTGGCACCGGCGCGGTCGAAGGTGCCTCGCCTCTGCAAGCGACCGCGAAGACGCGGCCGATGATTGATCGGCAACTGAAAAACGTGGACCTCATCCCGTATGCCCTGCGCGAGGATCAACGTTACCTGCCGCCGTCGTTGACCGAACGAATCGCGCTGATGATCTCTCCGCCGCCGCCGTTCAGTGTGGAATTGCCGGAGCAGCTCATCCAACTCACTCGCTATCAAACGGCCGAGTTTCCGATCGTGACAATGCGCGCACCGGGCTTCGCATCGCCAATCACGTTCACCGTCACTGGCGGGCAGATCGGAGTTGAACGCGAAGAACGCAATCAACTCTACGCCCGCTTCCAACCCGCCACGGTCGAGCGGCTGACGACGTCGGGGACGTTCTTCAATCGCATCCTGACGAATCTGGCGAAGCATCGCGTCGATCTGACGGCGAGTGCGGACGTCAACGGGCATCGAGTGAATCTGATTCGCACCTTCACGCTCGACGTGCAGAGCGCCTTCAAGCCGACGTTTGAACCAGAACTGCCAACCGCTGAGCCGGGCGGAAAAATCAAAGTGAAGTTGCTGGCCAATCGAGTCTCGACGTTCGACGGCGACGTCACGTTCACGCTCGGCCCACAGCCGGGATTCAAGTTCCCGGAGACCGTCACGATCCCGAAAGGACAGCCGTCTGTGGAAATCGAATTGGAAGCCGACTCGAAACTGAATCCGAGCCGCTACAACCTTCGCCAACAAGTCGCCGGCTTCGTTGGCAAATACGAAGAGAGTTTCAACCTGCCGAACATCCCGATTGAAATTATGAAGCCGGCGGCGAAGTAAGTCTGGCACTCAACTTGTTTTGACAAAAGTTTGAACAGAAGGTCGCGAAGAGCGTGAAGGAGAAGAGAAACAGAGATGAAGAAAGCCAGCTTCCTCTCAATAAAGATCGTTCGTGAATCGTTTGTTTTCCGACTCTCATTCTCTTCGCGTCCTTTGCGGCCTTCTGTTCAATCTCATTCCTTCAAAATCAAAAAGTGTGCTGTTCCAAGTTCCACACAATCAGAGAACTCTGTGCCATGCGACCAGTCCGCTTGAGTTTGTTGTTTGTGCTTTTCGCAACGACGCTGTTGTCCGCCGATGAGAAGCAATTGGCGTTGCGTGTTGCTCCCGCCACCGTCGTGTTGCAGGGGCATCGAGCTGCGCAGCAGTTATTGGTCAGTGAGACTCAAGGTGACGGAGCCGTTTCGGATGTCACCGGTGAGGCGACGTTTGAAAGCACGGCACCGGCGATTGTGCTCGTGACTTCGACCGGCCGCATCATTCCGCGAGGCCAAGGGGCGACCGAAGTCGTCGTGAAGCGGCGCGACGAGACCGTTCGCATTTCGGTCACGGTCAGCAATTTTTCAAGACCTGATCCGATCGACTTTCAAACCGACGTGATCGCAGCGCTCAGCAAGGCGGGATGCAACCAAGGGTCGTGCCACGGTTCGCCTCAAGGAAAGAACGGGTTTCGGCTGAGCCTGCGTGGGTTCGACCCGGCGGTGGATTTGGTCACGTTGACTCACGAGGACTTCGGGCGGCGGACGAATCCGAACGCTCCAGATGCGAGTTTGATTTTGAAAAAGGGACTCGCCGAAGTTCCGCATCAGGGAGGGGCACGTTTCAAGCAAACAAGTGCCGAATACCAAATCCTTCGAGCATGGATCGACGAAGGTTGCCGCCCGTCGGTTATTCCGACAGCGACTGCGGTCAAGCCGGCTCCGAACGGCAACAAAGCCCCCGTGATCGCGCCGGCCGCTCCGAGAGTCGTCCGTTTGGAAGTGTTTCCCGAATCGCGGCGGCTGGCCGAGAGTCACCCAACTCAGCAACTGACCGCGCGAGCGATCTTTGACAACGGCACGTTGCGAGACGTCACCGATCTCGTGGTCTTCTCAACCAATGAGAAGGAAGCGGCCGAGGTCAGCCGCGACGGACTGGTCATGTTTCATCAAACATCGGATGTCGTCTTTCTGGTTCGATATCTCGATCGCATCACTGGTGTGCGGCTGTCGTATTTGAAGCGCGATTCCGAATTCGTCTTTCCGACCGTCACCGAGAACAACGCTGTCGATCGGCATGTCTTCGCGAAGCAGCGTGAGTTGCAGCTCAAGCCAGCCGAGACCGCTCGCGACGAGATTTTCTTGCGGCGAGTTTATCTGGACGTCATCGGAGCACTGCCGACGGCTGAGGAATCAAAAGCGTTTCTTGCTTCGACAGATCCGCAGAAGCGAACGAAGTTGATCGACGAGCTGTTGAATCGGGATGAGTACTCGCAGTTCTGGGCGCTCAAGTGGGCGGACTTGATGCGCGGCAGCGATGTGACGATCAGCCGGCGCGGCGTTCACAACTTTCATCGGTATCTCGTCGAGCGATTCCGTGAGGACCGGCCGTTTGACGAGTTCGCTCGCGAAACGCTGACGAGTCTCGGCAACACGTTGAACAAGCCGGGAGCCAACTTTCATCGGATCGCGCGCACGCCCGACGAAGCGGCTGAGGCGACGGCTCAATTGTTTCTTGGGGTGCGGATCGGCTGCGCGAAATGTCACAACCATCCGTTCGAGGCGTTGACTCAGGATGACTACTACGGCCTCGCCGCGTTCTTCGCGCGCGTGAAGTTCAAGGGGAAGCAGTTCATGGTCGATGACGAGATCGTGTATCTCGATCGCAACAGCGAGGTCCGTCATCCGACGAAGAACATCAACGTCGCCCCGGTGGCGTTCGGTGTCGCCGCGTCCGAACTCCCTGATCGCGACAAGCCCGCCAGCGAATTGACTCCCGACGACGATCGCCGCGAACGGCTGCTGAGTTGGCTGACTGGTCCCAGCAATCCGTACTTCGCCCGCTCGACCGTGAACCGAGTTTGGTATCACCTGTTCGGCCGCGGCATCGTCGAGCCGGTCGATGATTTTCGGGACACGAATCCGCCATCGAATCCGGAACTGCTCGACCAACTCGCCGCCGAATTCGTGAAGAGCGGCTATCGCCTGAAACCGGTGCTGCGGCTGGTCCTGAACTCGACGACGTATCAGTTGGATTCGCGGCCGGCGACGAAGCAATCTCGCTTCGCCGCGCGGGCCGAACCGTATTTCACTCACGCCGCCCCGCGCATGTTGACCGCCGAGCAATTGCTCGACGCCGTCTGTGCCGTCACCGGCATCCCCGAAGAATTCCCCGGTTACCCACGCGGCACGCGAGCGATGGAACTCGCCGAAGGTGCGATCGAGCATCCGTTCTTGCAGGCGTTCGCCAAACCGGTGCGAGACGTTACCTGCGAGTGTGCTCGTGAAGACGATCCGTCGCTCGGCCAAGTGATCCACTTGCTCAACAACCGCGGCATCGTCGATCACGTCAAATCATCGCAGAGCCACGTCAGCCGCTGGCTGGACTCCGGCAAGAGCGACGACGAAGTTCTCGATCTCGTTTACCTGCAAACGCTCTGCCGGCATCCAACCGCTGCGGAACGAGAGTTAGTTCGTGCTCACATCGCGAAGGTCGCCGATCGCCGCGCGGGCTTCCACGACGTGCAACACGCGCTGCTGAACTCCAACGAGTTCCTGTTGCGTCACTGAGACGACGATCCTCCGTGACCTGTCAGGTGATTTCGCACGCCCAAGTCGGGGTTGAGCGAAATTTCTGACGAGTGCCCAGGAGCGAGTTTCGCGAGGCTTTCCGCAAACTCATCTTGCGGACTTGATCACGACGGAAGCACGCGGAAAATCACGACCTAGACTTGAGCGTGGACAGGGCCAAAACGGAGGGGCGGATCGTGCAACGTCTGACGGTGAAACTTGCGAGTTGGTTGCGTCAATCCTTCGTCTCTCACTTAGGCGGACATTTTAGAAAAGAGACACGCCGTCGCAGGTGTGCGGCAAACTCCCGCATCGAACATTTAGAATCGAGGGAAGTGCTCACCGTTACGTTTCACGGCGGAGCGTTGTTGTCTCACGTCGAAACGCAGGCGGTCTATCTCGGTTCGGATTGGAACACCAATTCGTCGCTGAGCAGTCAGACGGCGACGCTGGACCACTTCTTGTCGTACCTCGTGCAAAGTCCATACATGGATATGCTGACAAACGCGGGCTACAACGTCGGCCGAGGGACTGCTGACGCCGGTAAGATCGACAACCTCACGCTTAATAAGACGACCGGCGTCACTGACACGCAAATTCATTCCGAATTGCAATCGCTCATCAGTTCGTCTCAGCTCAAGACTCCCGACGCCAATCGACTTTATGTCGTGTTCGTAGAGTCGGGCGTGGTGGTGAAGAATCCGCCGGATGCCAGCAACACGACCTTCCTCGGTTATCACGGAGCCTTCGCCGGCAGGGATGCCAGCGGGAAATCGGCCGACATTCGCTACGTGGTCATTCCCTATCCCGGGAGCCCGAACTTCTCAGCCACGTCGCAGGGATTCGCGTCGAACTTGGATGAGATCACGTCCGTAACTTCGCACGAATTGTCCGAAGCCGTCACCGACCCGAATGTGAACTACAAGACGCTCGGCTGGTACGACGATCAATTGAATGGCGAGATTGGCGACTTAACGAGCAAGAGTGTGGTCCTCAATGGTTACCTCGTTCAAGATGTCGTCGACAAGAACGATCGAGTGATCAGCCCGAATACGACAGTCACGCCACCCAGCAATCCAGCACCGCTTTCGGCTCCGCAGAACGTCGCGGTGACGGCCACCTCTTCGACAACGGCGACGATTTCTTGGAGCAGCGTTTCGGGAACTCAAGGCTATCGCATCTATCTCCAAAGCGGCTCGCAAGCGGTGCTACTGGGATCGGTGGGAGCATCGGCGACATCAGCCTCGGTGACCGGATTGAAGTCGGGCACGACCGTCTCATTTCGCGTCGAAGCCTACAGCGGTACGACGGTGGCAGATTCCGTTTGGGTCAGCGTCGCGATGCCCGCCCAAGCAACGCTGACCGCTCCGCAGGTGACGGCCACCGCGTTGTCCTCAAGTTCCGTGAGGCTCTCTTGGGGCAGCGTCGCCGGCGCTGACGGCTACGACATCTATTGGTGGAACGGTTTTCAAGCCGTCTACTTGGGAACCGCCGGAGCTTCCGCGACTAGCATCCGCGTGACCGGTTTGGCGGCCGGAACGACGAACAGTTTTCTCTTGGAAGCGTTCAACAGCACGTCGGTTGCCGATTCCAATTGGGTTGACGTCACGACCCCCACAAGACGCTTCCTCAGCCGAACGCGCCCGTCATTGTTCTCTTAACGCCTCGCGTCCGGGACGACACTCAGAGATTTGCCGCAGGGAAATCGCACTCTTCAAGTGCTTTGCGCATGTTAGTCACGGCGAGCACTTTGACCGAAAACATCGCTCGGACTCGCCCAATGACATCCCAGCAATGTCCGACGAGATCAGCCAGCCATTGAATCGAGCGATCCCGTCCAGCCCGCTGCCCTCCTGCAAAATCGGGTCTCGGCTTTTAGCGACCCGAGCGTAGAATGCCGCACGACTTGTGGAGTTCTCCGCAGTCGCCCGTCTTTTTTTCTGTCTGCGGCCGCGACTTCTTTGCGGCGCAGAGTCCTTCGATTCCGGTCGTTCTTCTTTTCTTGTTTGGCTCGTTCGAGCCGTCCTTTTTTCAGGAGGTGTTGTCATGCGTCAGGTCATTCTTCGTCCGCAGAAATCTTGCCGAACCGGCGTCACTTGGTCGGAAGTCCTCGTCACTTTTGGCGTGGTGACATTCTTCCTCTGGGCGTTTGCGGCTTGGGTGTTGATGACGAGTGGGACGGGAGGTCGTGAAGCCGCTCGTCGCAGTCAGTGCAAGAGCTATCTCAAACAGTGGGGCTTGGCGTTGCACAACTACCACGACACTTATCGTTGCTTTCCACCGTATGCCGGTGGAACGGCCGAGAACGGTGAGCGGCTTTCGGGGCGCGTCATGGTGTTGCCAATGTTGGAACTGTCGCCATTGTGGGAGACGATCACCTCTGCACCCGGTCAAGGGGGCGATCCGATGAACCTGTCACTCGCATCTCCGATTCCGGGAGAGATGGAAGTTTTCCTTTGTCCGTCATCAACCTTGCCGCCGATGGTCGCTGGGCAGCCACACTCGAGCTATGCCTTCAATGTTGGCGATCAACTCGATTTTGGTGGTGGGGTCGAGGACTTTCCAAATCAAATGAAGACTCGCGGGCCGTTCGCATGGCGGAGTTGTTCCAGCATTCGCGACATCCTCGACGGTGCTAGCAACACGATCGCGATGGCCGAACGCGATCTCGGCAATCCGTCCAACAAGCGCGACATCTTGGGGCGAGTGGCCGCAATCGCCGCGACGAGTCCAGCGGATTGTCTCGCGACGGCATCCAGCGGTCAGTATCTCGCGAAGGTCAGCGTGCTCAACGAACTGATGGGCGAACGATGGGCCAGCGGGCATCCGTTCTATTCGGTGTTCACGACCGCGTTGCCTCCGAACGGACCATCATGCGCTGCGTCGGCTCCGCCAAGCGGCAAATCGGTCGGCGGTTGGTTTACGGCCAGCAGCCGACACACCGGAGGCGTGCATGTGCTGCTGCTCGACGGCTCGGTGCGGTTCGTGAATGACAGCATCGATGTCGGCGATCTCAAAGCGACGGAACCCGACAAGACGACCGGCAAAAGCAGCTATGGCATTTGGGGAGCGTTGGGAACAATCGCGGGCAGTGAGACGATCAACGACTTCTGACGAATCAGATCGTGACGGGAAGCCCTGCGTCGGACATTACACGCTGCCGGGTTTCGCGTTTCTCGCTTCCTGTTCGAGCGCTTCCTTTTCCTTGGCGTCGGCTTCGCGAGCGGCGACCAATTTGCGGTGTTCTTTCCAGGCGGTCATCAAGAGGTCGATCGACTTGGCATATTCTCGCAAAGCCTCGGGGCGTTGTTTCTTGTCGAACGCGACTTTGGCTGCGGCAGAGGCGGCTTCGTGAGCGGCGGAGTTCACCGGCCATTGCTCGGCGGTCGCGGACTGTTTCAGGCTCGATTCGCATTTGACGAGCGCCGCAAAAAGTTCTGGAGTCAACTTCGCCGATGCGGTGCGATGGGCTCGTGAAAGGACCGTCGATTCCGACTTTTCTGGCAAATCACTTTGACGCAATCGCGTTTGGCGTCGCCAAAGAATCAGGATCACGGCAAACGCGATCAGCGAGAGTGAGGCCAAGACAATGCCCCGTTCACGTTCGGCTTCTTGCAGCATCGCGTAGACGACGCCGAGTCCGAATGTCAGCGCTGCGGCCCAGAGTCCACCTTGCCAGAGCCAACCGAAGGGATCGGTGTTAGCGATCGGCTCGGCGACTTCATCCGGCAGCGGAACCGTCCCTTCAGGAAGCGGGCCGACATTTGCAATCACGACGGTGATGTTGTCGGGACCGCCTCGCTGATTCGCGAGGTTGACCAACAACTGGCACGCATCGGCCGGAGACAAGTGCTTGACGATCGCGCCGATCTCGGCATCTTTGACCAGCCCGGTCAATCCGTCCGAGCAGAGCAGAAACGAATCGCCTGGCCAAACGGGGAACGGTCCCTCGACTTCCGGTTCGACGTCTGGCTCCGGTCCGATCGAGCGCGTGATGACATGCTTCATGTCGGGCAGCAACTGCTCGGTGGATTTGAGTTGCCCGCGGCGGATCAGTTCCCATTCCAAACTGTGATCGAAAGTCAGTTGATCGATTTGCTCGCGGCGAACGCGATACAACCGGCTGTCTCCAACGTGTCCGGCGAAGGCACCTGTCGGGCCCAGCGTCAGAGCAACGGCTGTCGTTCCCATGCGATGGAAATCGAGGTTCTGCGAACCCTTCTCATGCACCGCTGCGTTGGCATCGAGAATCGCGGCATTCAGTGCGGAAGGAATGTCGTCCGTGCGATTCTTGAAGTACGCATGTGGGATCGTGTCGACGGCGATCTTGCTGGCCAACTCACCGACCGCGTGACCACCCATGCCATCCGCGACGATGAAAAGATGCCCGCGCGCTTGAAAGGTTTCCGCATCGGGACTGAGCATCACCGCGTGCGAGTCCTGATTGTTGCGCCGCCGAAAGCCCACATCACTGAGCGACGCAAATTGGACTTTCTGCTCCCAACGCATGGGGGGACTCCTCTGGCGCTCGAGGCCTCGTGACCGCCGATGACCACCATGATGACTCTTCAAACAGTGAAGCCATCTTATCAGTGGTCAAAGTCAAGTAAAGCAAGCCGCGCGCGGAGCACGTTTTCGACGTGCCCTGGTCCAGCGAACGACGGGCACCTTGAAAACGTCCCTTACGGCGACGCATTACGGTCCCGCATGAGCTTCTGATCGCATGCTGCTCGCTCTTTCCTTAAGCCCCTGTGTTGAAGGGACCGTCGGACTGGGTTGCAGTTGGTAACTGAACTCGTGCCGATTCGTCAGTTGGTAGGGGAGCAAATTGTCAGCAAAGAAGTCGATCCCCGGAATTTGATACCACGGCGGCGAGATCCTCTGCATCGTCTTCAGCGTGTCATAGCCGTCCTTTTGCAACACGACTTCGCGCGTGCCGTAATGCGTAAAATCCACGGAAGTCGGTGTCTCGCCAACTTCCTCACCATCGAGCAGCACGCGTGCTCCGGGCGGATTCGAATTCACCGTCAACCGCCGATGTACGCAGCCAGAAAGCAGGGCGAGCAACAGTATCGAGAACATCGTCCACCGACGGCTCGCCATTGAGATTTGAGATTTGAGATTTGAGATTTGAGATCGCATGTGTCACCTCAGCATCTTCGGCGTCGCGCTGTTGGGTTTTGCGGCCGGTCGTTTGGCGGCGGGCGTGGCGGAGTTCGTCTCGTCCGTCGGCAGGCGTCGCGGTTCGGATTCCGTCGCCTCTTTGACGCCGCTGCTGCCACGAATGGCACCGCTAACGCCGAGCAGCTCGGGATGCCGAGCGACTTTGTCCGTGAAGATATGCACGTCGCGAATGACCGGTTCCAAGTTGTTGAGCAGGATCGACAGCGACTCAGCCGAGCGGTTGAGATTGCGATACAGCTCGGGATCGGAGGCGAGCTTTCGCAGCGAACCGTCTTCGCTCGCCACGATCTTGGACAGTGCCGCCAGTTCCGTAGCGAGCGCGTCGAGATTGCTGAGCGAGCGATTGAGTTTCGCCATCATCGGGCCAGCGGATTTCGCCAGCGGGTCGGTGACGTCTTGCAAGTTGTCGAAATTCTTCTGAGCCGATTCGAGCGTGCGGCGCGCCAGTGCGATCGTCTGCTGCGTTTCGTTGGCCAGCTTCGGCAACGCCGCGAGAGTCTGACGCAGGCTCTCTTGTGTCTGCGGATCGGCGAAGACTTTGTTGGTCGATTGCAACGTCTGTTTGGCTTCCTGCATCGTGATCGTGAACTCGTGCAGCGCGGTTGCGGCTCGCTCAACGACATCGTTCAAGTTGCCGCGATTCGTGTCGACCAGTCCGTTGATGTTCTCGGCGACCTTGCGCCATTCGGCGCTGGTTTGTTCGAATGAGGCCATCGAGATCGAAAACTTGGAATCCAGCCGAGTGACAATCGACAGCGGATCGAGCGGCATTTGGCCTTCGATCAGCGTTCCCGGTTGCAATCGTTCCGATTTCGTTCCCGGAGTGAATTCAATCACCGAATCGCCCAACAGTGACGTTGCAAGGATCGCCTTCGCGTCTGCTCGCAGGAGATATCGGTCTTGAATGTCGAGGATCACGCCGACGCCGCCGCGAGATTCATCCAGCGCGACTTCGCGGACCTCGCCGATCGTCAGGCCGCTCATCTTCACCGGCGAGCCGGCATGAACTCCGGAAGCCGATTCGAAATGCACCGCCAGTTGATACGACTTCCGCCACAACGACGTGATCTCGCCAAATTGAAACACCATCGCCGCGATCAGCCCGAAGGCGATCAAGACGAAGAGTCCCACTCGAAATTGAAGTTGGCGGTCGGACATGGGGAGGTTCACGCGGCTGCGAGTTCGATCAGTCGTTCGCGGGCTTGGCCGTGGACGAATTGGGAGACTCGCGGGTCAGGGGTTGAAAAGGCTTCGTCGGGAGTTCCAGCGAACACGATTTGAGGCTCATCCGGTTGCAGTCGGCTGAGCGGGTACAACATCACGACACGATCGGCCACTTTGCGAACCGTGGACATCTCGTGCGTGACAACGATGCTGGTGACGGGCTGACGCTCGCGAATTCGCAAGATCAGCTCGTTGATGACGTCGGTCATGATCGGATCGAGTCCCGTGGTCGGCTCGTCGTAGAGGACGATTTCAGGACTGAGCGCCAGCGCGCGAGCGAGGCCGACGCGTTTCTTCATCCCGCCGGACAGCTCGGCCGGTTTCTTGTTGGCGGCCAGAATCGTCAGCCCCACGTCTCTCAGTCGGTCATGAATGATCTGCGTGATTTGTGATTCGGGCATCGAAGAATTTTGTCGCAGTCCGAACGCGATGTTCTCGAACACGGTCAGGCTGTCGAACAGCGCCGCGCTTTGAAACAGATATCCGAATCGCAGCCGATCTCGATGGGCTTCCGGTTCTTTCCGTTGCTTGAGCGATTTGCCGAACCAGTTCACGTCACCGCCCGTCGGATCAAGCATCCCGATGATCAACTTCAACAGGACACTCTTGCCGCAGCCCGATTCGCCGATCACGGCCAGCGTTTCACCTCGCTGCACCGCGAGCGAGACGTTTCGCAAAACCGCGTGCGAATCGAACGAACGCGACAATCGGCGCAGCTCGATGACTGGCTCGTCGAGCGCGACCGATGCGAAGTCAAATTGAGAGAAGTCATTGGTCATTGGGGCTCTCCGCCACTCTTGTTGATTCTTGTGTTGCCGATCCAATCAGCCGGAACGCGCTAGCGTCCGGTTCGGAACGTCAATCGTCGCCCGAA
>JAYVQJ010000061.1:0-3063 GCA_043777235.1 Planctomycetia bacterium | reverse complement strand
CTCGGCCAGTTCGTCGTGCAATATCCGTCGTCGTGGTGTTTGCCGTTGAGTCTCTTCGCGTTCGCAGCCATCGCTGCGTCGAACTGGCGGCAAGTCCGATCTCCGGGAATGCTGCGAGCGTTTGTGCTTATCCCGGCGTGTGTGCTGATGGTGATTGCCTCCAGTTCAGCAGTCGGATGGTTTTTGAGCCGCTTGTTGCGAGACGTCGGCGTCTTGCCTCGTGAGTTCATGTGGTATGGTGGCTGGGTCGTCCTGGGGCTGTTGTTTGCGTCAGCCGCGATCAGTCTGGGCCTGGCGAGATGGACTCTGCGACGCTGTTCAGGAAACGATGTATGGACGGCACTTTGGTTGTGGTGGGGAACGGCAGGCATCAGCGTAGCGACGGTCGCACCGGAGTTCAGTCATCTTCTGTTGGTCCCAAGTTTGTTGGCCGTTGTGCTGTCCTTCAGACGCTCGAACCTTGCCGCTCGAACGACGCTCGTGTCATTGGGGAGCGCGGTGCTTTTGATCCCGATGCTGCATTTGTTGTCGATCACGCTGGGGCCTTCTGCCGGAACGTTGCTCTGCCCGACATTCGCTTTGGCGTTGTTGCCGCTTTATCCTTTGGTGGCCATGCCGGCTGTCGAGCCGAAGCCGGTCTCTTCTTTCCGCTCAACGGGGTAATGCGATGAATCGATTCTGGATTGGAATGCTGTTGCTCGTCGTGGGATGTCACCGCACACCGGCGGTCTCTCCGAGCAGTACTGCGGAAACAGTCTCTGATTTCGCAGCCGACTCGGCCACGCCTGTGGCTGCTGTCGCCGATCCGGCACCAACCGGGAACGACGAAGACTCCTTTTTGGGAATTGGATCGCCGGCTCCCGCATTGAAGGTCAATCGGTTTCTCAAAGGGAAACCGGTGACGGCGTTTGAACCGGGGAAGATTTACGTCGTCGAGTTCTGGGCGACATGGTGCGGGCCGTGTGTCGAGGCGATGCCGCATGTCACGGCGTTGCAGAAGCAATACCCCAAGGTGACGTTCATCGGCGTCAATGTCTGGGAGGATGACGATTCGGCGGCCGAGGCGTTTCTGAAGGAGCAAGGGGACAAGATCGACTATCGGATCGCTCGCGACGACATTCCCGAGGGAGGCAAAGCGAATGACGGTGCCATGGCGATCACTTGGTTGAGTGCCGCCGGGGTCGGCGGCATCCCGACCGCGTTCGTCGTTGATGGCCGCGGCCGGATCGCGAATATCACGCATCCGATGTCGCTCGACGAATCGCTGCCTCAAATCATCGACGGAACATGGGATCTCGAAAAAGCATCGAAGCAGCACCTGGCTGAAACTGCGGAGAAACGACAAGCAGGGGAATTCAAAAAGAAATTGCGATCGCTCGTCGCGGCTGAGTCTACCGACGAAACAATTGCCGCGTTGGATCAGTTGGCGACCGAGTTCCCAGGCCGCGCACCAATCATTGGCTTGATGAAGTTTCGCAAGCTGCTGTCCGTCGACGGAAAGACCGAGCTGGCTTTGGCCGAAGGACGCAAATTGCTTGGAAGTGACCTTGCAAGCCAACCAGAGTTTCTGGGTGCCATCGCTTGGGATGTCGTTGATCCGAATCGCAATCAGGTCGCAGCGCCCGAGCTTCTGGCCTTCGCACTGAAAACCATCAAACTGGCTGACGAGAAGACTCAGCAACGAAGCCCCGCGATCGCCGACACGTTGGCGCGGGTGTTCTTCCTGGCGGGAGATGCGAAAGCCGCGGCAGACGCTCAGCGCCGAGCGGTCTCGCTGGCGAAGAAGACGCCGGGCATGGAGGCGGTCGTCGATGAATTGACGGAACGGCTAACCGCATACGAAGAAGCCTCGGCGAAGAAGCCCGAGTGACGTCGCGTTACTTCAAGCTCGTGATCCATTCGCGGAAGAGTTCGACCGCTTCTTGATCGACAAGCGACGTCGCCAACTGTGGCATCTGACCGGTGCTTTGGCCTCGACGGGTGAGGCGGGTGAGCAACGTTGAACGCTCCGGATGTCCGGGCGCAACGATGCGCGGATCAGTCAGGTCGAACTTGTGGTGCAGCGGTTTCTCGTCGATGAACTTGGCTTTGGCGACCGGCGTGAAGAACTCAAGCTGCATTTGAGCGTTGCCGCCGCCGGCTTCGATGTGGCAGATTGCACAATTCGCGTGCAGATAGCTGCGTGCTCGCGCGGTGAGGTCGGCTTTCTTGTCGTACGGATCGACGAGCTTTGGGAAAGACTCCGGCGACATCGCGAGCATCTCGGTCTTCGCCGCTCCGCGTTGATCGCGTGAGGCAGTTAACTTCTTGACCGCTTCGTCGAGTTCTTTGTCGACCAAGCCTGTTGCTTGCAAATCACGTCGGATCGCGGCTGTGTGCTCGCCGTGCCAGCCGGCAAGTTTCACGAGGCCGAGGTGCTCGAAGACTCGGAATTGCTGATCGACGACTCCGGCGTAATCGTGTTCGCGATTCATTTGCAGAGTGCTCAGACCGAGCACGAAGTTGGCGGCTCGGCTGTGACAGACCATGCACTCGGTGCGGCTGGGGTATCGCCACGTTTGTTGGCGAACACCGTCTTTCGCCTGCGCGTCGCGAATCGAAAACGTGCGGTCCTTGCCGGCGTTCTCGATCAGCACTCCGTCGGTTTGCTCGTCGTTCCATTCGTAGCTGTAGCCGAACCACTCCCCTTGCCGCTTGTGCATGAAGCGAGTCTCGATCCAGCGGCGAGACTCTGGCTTGCCCGCTTCGAGATCGAGAGCGAACGACTTCACCAGCACTGTTTCGTCCGGCACGTTCCAACCGCGATTGACCGTCATGTCGATCGGCGGCTCTTTGCGATCGGGGTCATGCGGGATCGCCATCCAACGAGCCTTGTGAGCTCCGTCCGACCACAGCGGCGCGTTGACCGAATACGGAATCACTCCCGGCTGCATCGTGTGATCTTTGACCGACGCGAACAGGCCAGATTCGGAGAGGCGACGCGGGAACGCGATTTCAGATTTCAAATTTGAGATTTGAAATTTCGGATCGGCTTCTGGATTCGCCTCCAAGTGGTACATGTTC
>JAYVQJ010000060.1:0-3064 GCA_043777235.1 Planctomycetia bacterium | reverse complement strand
AATTTTCGGGATGCGTATGAGTTCCCGAAATGTAGGGTGGGACCAGCCCGCTTCGTGTGCCGGCCCACTACAAAGTTGGCCCGAAAAATCCTGGTGGGCCGGCGCGGCGAAGCGCCGCTGGTCCCACCCTACGAGAAGTCAGGCAGTCGAATTAGGCAACTGCTTGATACCCCTGTCGGCGATAAGTCAGGAGGATCAGCCGGACTATTTTTTCTTCAGCTCGATGTCGTCCAACAGGTCAACGGCACTTTTTGATTTGGATTTGCCGTCGGGTGAGGCTTGTTCGAGTTGACGGTCGGCGCGCGAGCTGGTCGTCACCGCGAGTGTGCCCCACAGGTGTGGTTCAAGCCGCGCTTCCCAAGCTTCGTCGGTCGTGCCGGTGGCCAGCGTGTTGCTCCAGTAGATGCGGCGCTTGACGGTGTGGCCTTCGTCGCTGGTTAAGACGCCCCAGTCGCAGCGCAGTAGTTGGCCGTCGGCGGGTTTCCAGCCGAGAGTTTTCAACGGGATCGCGGCCGAGAACGTGTATTGATCACCGGGCTGCTGACGGTCGGCGGTGTGTTGGAGGGTTGCTCCGATCAGTCGCACGACACGATCGAAACGCGTCGTACCGCCGGCTTCGGTGCGAGCTTCCCAAGCCTCATTCGGTGCGGCGTTGTTGGCGACGGGTTGATACAGCACGGCTTGCGGCTTGCCTTCGGCGACCGTGAACAGCAGACGCAGATCGCCTGTGACCGGCGTGCGTCGAGCAGCGTTCGCGGCTCCGTCGACTCCCAGTTGCAGATCGAGGCACGCGCCGGTTTTGAAGTAGCGATGGAAGTCAGAACCTGAGTTGCTCAGCCGACCGTGTCCCACGACGTTCCAGCGGACGTACAAGTTTTTCTCGTCATAACCGATGCCGAATTTGATGCCATCTTGCTCAGCGACATCAGGGATCTGACCGTCCTTCACACGCAGGCATTCCAGAAACTGGGCTTGGCTCTTGGCTTCGCGCCGTGCGAGTTCTTCCTGGTGCTGGCGCACTTGGCGGACGTCTTCCGTGGTGACGGTTACTTCGCCAGCCAAGCGTTGGAAGCGATCCAGTCCCAGCACTTCCGAAACGACGATGTAGTTGCCCCCGTGGACGATGTAACTGCGGCCGTCGGGCGTCTGCGTGAAGTAGCCGTGGAAGTGCTCCTGCCCGGCGGTGAGGTTGTCCAACGACATGCCACGTTCGGCTTGAGGCAGCGACGATTCGACGATGCTGCGCGGGTCGAACTTGTGTCGCAGGATCTGTCCGGCGAGCAATCCGTCGGCGGTCCAAATCTTCCACTGACCGTTGTTGCCATGCACGACGACGAACTCGCCGAGATCACCCGTTTGTGCGGTCGCGTGACCGATGACGGCGAACTCGTTGCTGACGTAACCGGCTTCCCACGGCGGCAGCCAAAGGCCGGAGACGCTGGGATGCTCGGTCGGATAACGCCAGCGGATCTGGCCACCGCGACTGATGCCGCGCGTCTCCTGAGCGCGTCCCTCGCCGTATCGGACAGGCCGTTCGGAAGGAGCACTCAGAGCCAGCAGATCGCCGTTGTCCCATTCAAAAGTTCCCGCGCGCGGCGCGGGGGAAGCGAGCTTCTCAAAGACCGGCACGCCGTTCGGCAGAACTTCGCGCGGCTGATACACCTGCGAACCCGCTCAGCAGCGGAGCTGATTGTTGGCGAAGAAAAGGTGTCAGGAACGAATGGCACTGCCGCAAGTCTGCCAAGGACTTACGGCTAAGCATTTTCTTGACCGTTGCCCCACGAAAGCAACGGCATCGAGAATCCACGATAAGGATGGCGACCTCGATTTCTGCATGAATCTAGCTCGCGTGGCGATTTGACATAACTTGAGGCCAGATAAGCAGCAGTGCCATTCGTGTCAGGAACCGTTTATGTGGGGATCACAGGGGAACGGGCCATAAACGGTTCCTGACACCTTCTTCTCCCCTGACACCTTTTCTCCACCAAGGGAATTTCGTTGCGAATGATTTCCGAGGCCATCGCGTCTGCCGCTAGATCGTCAGCGAAGACGGAGCCGGCTTCACCTCGCGCGAGATGCCGGAGCTGATCAAAACAAATCACGTCGCGTTCCGCCCGATCGACGTGAAGATGGGACCGGACGGAGCGATCTACATTGCCGACTGGTACAACCCGATCATCCAACACGGCGAAGTCGATTTCCGCGACCCGCGTCGCGACCACACTCACGGCCGCATCTGGCGAGTCACCGCGAAAAACCGCCCGCTCGTCCCGCGCCCGAAGCTCGTCGGTGCCACCGTGCCGGAGTTGTTGGAGCATCTCAAAGCCCCGGAACAATGGACGCGACACAACGCCAAGCGCGTGTTGAAAGAGTTGGCGCTGCAACGAGCAGACGGTGACGGGACGGATGGTTCGATGACGGAAATCCGACCGAACGATTCAGTTTGATGAGCCGTTGATGGCCGTGATTGTCTTCTTGGCGTAATCGCGAATTTTCTCGTCTTTGTCGGATTGCGATAGTCGTTCGAGCGCCGGCAGCGCGGCTTTGGCCGCAGGACCGATCTTGAACAATGCCAAGACGACTTCGCCGCGAAGCGTTGCGTCGGATTGTTCGAGAGCTTCAATCAGCGCGGGGATCGCTTGCGGATGCGCGGGGCCGACGTTGCTCAAGGTCTTCACGGCTTTGAGGCGTTGTTTGGCATCTGTGTTCGGTGCCTTCAACGCTACTACCCAAAACTCAACGGGCTTGCCCGAAGCGGTCTTCAATTCCGGTGATTTGCTGCACCCGACAAGACTCAGCGAAGCAATGCCGAGCCACGCCGCGATCAGACTCTGTCTGGTGAAATCGCTCATCAGTCCAACCCCGCCGTACTGTCTTTGCCGGCTCGCGTGCCCATCGCCCAGAAGGCGAGACGCAGCGGGCCATCTTGAGTGATGCTCTTGATGAATCGGACGGAGCCGTCCGCGAACAGAATATGGATGCCGCCGATATGGAAGCTGGAGAAGTCATCGAGTCCACCATCGCTGTCCGTCGTAATGTTGATCCAGTTGTTGTGGACCAACAC
>JAYVQJ010000059.1:0-3066 GCA_043777235.1 Planctomycetia bacterium | reverse complement strand
TGATCGCCAACAGAAACACCGACGACTGATGCCACAACGGATACGTCCAAGTTTCGGTCACGGGAATTTTGCGGTTCGGGAGGCTACTGATGAACCGATCGAGTCCGTCGAGGTCGAGCACTTCACCCCCCGACTCCTTCGCAAGCTTCTCCAGCATCGGGCGATTGACCGCGAGTGTGCGAAACTCTTCCGTCTGCGGTTCGACCGTCCAGCCGACTTCGCGTTGTCCAACTTCGCTGCCGTCGGCGGCCGTGACGGTGATCGTCGCTCGATAGACGCCGGGAGCACGCGGCGCGAACAGCGTTTCGTATTGGCCGGGTGAACGGTCGCTACTTTCGGCGACGAGTTCGATCTTGTGGCTGTCGGAAGTTTGAACTCGTACCGCGACATTCGCATTGTCGAGCGGCTCGAACTGGGCATCTCTCGCACGGACGAGCAACTGCACGGCGGGAGACGATCCGGTCGAACTGCGGCGAGATTCAACTTCGACTCTCGCGGGCACGTCGCTGACCAACCAGCGCACCGTTTGCCGCCACGACTTTTCGAGATCACTCTCCGTGTGGTCGCTCCGCTTGAGATTCCACCGCCACAGATCGCCGATCAACAGCGCCGCCGTGCGGCCTCGACCGAATGGTTGCACGACCAGCGCGGGGGATTCTTTGTCGTCCACACTCGTCACGTGCGCGAGCACCGACGCTCCCGGTTTGATCGCCTGCACGCCGTTGAGACTTTTGAATTCGGGCATCGCCGCCAGCCGCTTCGACTCTTCCGATTCGTTCGTCCGCGTGCGAACCCACGGTTGCAGCCAGCCTTCACGGGTCAGCGATAACCGGTAACCCGCGTCGGCCGTCGTCGGATCGCCGCGATCCAAATAGACCGGCAACATGTCGCCAACCGCCGTTCGCTGATAGCCCCCTTCACCGAACGACTGGTTGCCGCCGAGCATCAGCAACCCGCCGCCTCGCCGACTGACGAACTGCTGCAACAGCGACTGTTGATCCTGAGTGAAGTACGCCGCCTCGACGTCATCGAGGATCACCGCGTGATACTGAAACAACTCGTCGCTGCTCTTCGGAAATCCGCTGCGCAGTTCGTCGGCGTCCTTCGTGCCGAGCCGAATCAGCACCGGCTGATCGTAATTTTCAGTCTGCTCGGTCTTGTTGCCGAAGCCTTTGAACAATGGATTCGCTCGGTCGCCGCGATTGAGGAACGCGAACTTCGGCTCCTTCTTCGCGATCCGCACAAGACCCACGAGTTTGACTTCATCGTCTTCATCGAGTGCTCGCCGCAAGAACTTGAATTCCCAGTTCGGACGCCCACCGACATACAGCACTCGGAACGGCCCGCCGCCGCGATCGACCGTGACAATCCGCGAATTGTTTGCGAGCGTCGCCTCTCGCGAGGCCGCGTCACCGTCCTTCAGTTTTTCCTCGCCATTCAAAAACGCCTGCACCGTAAAAAAGCTGATGCCGCTCTTGTCCGGCTTGATGAGAAATCTTTGGACGGACGGCTCGCCATCAACGAGATGCTCGACCTTGCGGCGTTCGATTTCCTCGCCCGCTTCGTTGAGCACTCGCAAGCCGACCTCTTTGCCAGCCACCGCGCGGCCTTCGAGCGTCGCCGTGATCGTCACCGGAGCTGCCTCGAAGTTCGTCTGACTGACCGCCACCTGCGAAACCGACAGATCGACCAACCCGCTGTCTGCTCCGATCGTCACCGGATAAACGGGCGGCAGTTTTGCCGCATCGAGCGACACGTCCGCGAAGTCCGTCCCGTTGCCGTCCGTCAGCAATAAGATGCCCGCGACCGGCTGTCCACGAAACCGATCGGCCAGCGCGTTCAACGTCCCATGCACCGCCGACGATTCCCCTTCGAGCGTCAGTTCTTCAAACGTCTTCACCGGCCGCACGTTCGTGTCGAAGACATACCGCCGCACATCAAAATCCTGAGCCAGCCGAGTCAACCACGAGGACTCTTCCGCCAATCGCTCCGACATCACCAGCCCGCGTGCCTTGCCGCCAACACCGTCCGACAACTGCAAGCTGCGGCTGTTGTCCGCCACGACCAAAAACAAATTGCTCCCCGGCCGCGGCCGAGTCCCCGTGAAGAGCGGCTCGACCAAACAGACCGCCAGCGCAACGATCCCAACTCCCTTGAGCACCGCCGCCATCGGCCGCACCCATGACCGCGAACCACCTCGGCGATACGACCAAACTACCACCGTCAGCGCCGCGACCACCAGCAACACCGCCCCACCGAGCCAGTGACGCGCTCCCAAAGTCACTTCGGCGAGGATCATTGAATCAACTCCATTGTCTTGCTGTCCGGCCGATGGCTGATGGCCGAAAGCCGTTGGCCGTTATCCTTTTTTCAATTCAGAAAAAGGATAACGGCTTTCGGCCATCGGCTCACGGCGTTCGGCCGAACAAAGGCAATCACTTGCCGCTCCCCAAGCGTTCGTAGTAGCGGCGGGTCTTTTCGGAATATTTCGGCGGCACCGGATCGCGGTCGAGCGGCACGATCGCTTGCTTCGAGTTGCGACGCAGCAATTCGTCAGAGACGCGGTTCGATAACTCAACGAGCGGTTCGGCGACGTTGACTCGGACGAGTCCCCAGTTCGGTTCCTTTGAATGCCGCTTCAACTCAGCGCGGATCGCACGCGCTTGATCGCGGATGCGCGCGGCTTCGGCTCGGAGTTCGGGATCATCGACCATTTCCTCGACATCGCGCAGGCGGTCGGACCAGTTCAGAAAATCTTCGCCGGAGATTGGCGCGGACTCGCGGTTCTCGCCTCCTGCTGACTGCTGAGGCCCACCGGGTTGATTGTTGTCCGTCAATCGCTGCCGGCCACGTTGCCCGTTCTGCGGCTGTCCAGGCTGACGCTGACCGTCTTGGGGTTGTTGACCCGATTGGCCTTGTTGACCGGACTGCTGTCCATTCGGTTGCTGTCCAGGTTGTTGCTCGCCATTCGGATTGCGTTCGCTGTTCCTCTCCCCATCCCCCTCCCTCCCCTTCTCCCCTTCTTGTTCCAATCGCTCGCGCGGCAACTGCGAACCCTCCTGCGGC
>JAYVQJ010000058.1:0-3080 GCA_043777235.1 Planctomycetia bacterium | reverse complement strand
CCCCTCGCACTCCTGAACAATCCCCTCGCACATGCAGGCGCTCCTTGCCGAAATGACAGAGAAATCTCCATTGCTCTGTCGGGCGCAAATGCTGTGCCAAAGTTTCGCGTCGTTGCGAGGCTTTCCAGAAAAATGTCGATACGTTGTGTGTAAAAGACAGGGCTGGAAGCCCATGCTACGGTCGCATTCCAGAAGCAGGTTTCGTGATGGTGACTTCGCGCCCTTTGAAAATCGGCATCGTCAGTTCTCCACCGGAACGGTTCCGTGTTTTTTATCCGACCGCCGCCGAGCCGGACTTCGTGCAGACGGAACCGTCAATCACGCCGGACGATCAGATTCTCGTCAACGAACTGCGTCGGCGCGGTCATCAGGTGGCGGCGGTCGTCTGGGGCTATCCGATCGAGCCGTTGCGAACTCAATTTGATCTGCTCGTGGTGCGTTCGACCTGGGACTACATGGACTCGGCGGAATCGCGACGTCAATTCCTCACATGGCTGTCGGCCTTGGATCAAGCGGGCGTGGCCGTGGAAAATCCTCCGCAGGTCATGCTCTGGCTGATGGACAAGAACTATCTGTTGGACTTCGCCGCGGTGGGAGTCCCCATCGTGCCGACGCGGATTGTCGGCGCGAGGGAATCGCTGTCGCTCGTGCAACAGTTCGACCGACACGGCCCGTTGATTGTCAAACCGGCGGTCTCGGTTGCCGGAAGCGATGACCAATGCATTAGCCCACCGACTTTCAAATTAGGACACTACCGCCGCGTGTGGCTCACTTCACTGTTCGGTCAGACCAAAGGAGGTTTGTTGATGCGAATCCATTGTCTTGTCGTGGCCATCGTTTTCTTGGTAGCCAGTCCCGTCGCGCGAGCGCAGACGGAAACGGTTGAAAAAGAGAAGGTCAGCAGCAAGGTTCTGGGGGGATACGAGAACGACTTCACTCCCGGTCGGCCGCCCAGTAAGGAGGAGATGGCCGCCATTGAAAAGGAAGCGGCGGCCAACCCCGAGGATTTCAAACTCGTGCGCAAGCTGGGCATCGGCTACTTCTACCGAGTCTTCGGCGCTCGTGAGGTCGAAGCCGCTCCGAAGGCTCAACAGACGTTGGCCCGCGCGCTGGAACTCAAGAAAGACGACGCGCTCACCATTGCCTTTCAGGCCGCGTTGGCATTCGTGGCCGGTGATCGCCTGCCCGACCTCAAGGGACGACACGACGAGCTGTTCCAGAAAGCTCGCGAGCTGGAGCCAGACAACGTCGGGGTACTCTCGCTCGCCGCAGCGGTCTATTCGGGGAATGCGGAAAAGGCCATCGAGATCACCGAGCGCATCCGCAAGCTGCTGGGACCGGAGTTCAAGAACTGGTCGCGGCATGGCCAGGAAAGAATCCTATTCACTCAAGGCCGGGCCTACGCCCGCGTGGGTCGCGTCGAGGAAGCGCGGACCTGCTTCGAGGAAGGGTTGCGAGTCAATCCAACCGCGTTCCAAGCGGAGTTGGACAAGCTCAAGAAATGAATGACACGGCCACAGATCAAGCAGATCAATTGTGGAAACGAGTCCTCTTCGGCGATCAACACTGATCACGCACGGTGATTGAGTCATCTTGAAGTGAGGCTATTCGATCATGACGCACCAACCAACTCTGCGAACACTCACCGAAGGCCGGACCATCGCCGTCGTCGGTGACGTGTACCGCTTTCTGGCAACCGGTGAGGAGACGAACGGCAAGTACGCCCAATGGGAAGCCATCGTGCCTCCGGGCGGCGGGCCTCCCCCGCACGTTCACAGCCGCGAGGAAGAAGGCTTCTACATCTTGGAAGGGGAGATCACATTTCAGATCGGCGATCAGCGAGTCGTGGCGACAGCAGGGATGTTTGCCAACATGCCGGTCGGTACGCCGCACTCGTTCAAGAACGAGAGTCCGCGACCGGCCAGGATGCTGATTTCGGTGGCCCCTGCGGGTCTGGAGCAGATGTTCTTTGAGGTCGGTGCGCCAGTCGCCCAGGGAGCCACGTCCGCCCCGCCGCCGTCCAAGGCAGAGATCGAAAAGTTACTCGCCGTTGCTCCCCATTACGGCGTCGAGATCAAATTGCCGCAGCATTGAAGCGATGATCTCTCTGTGCCGATTGAGAAGGATTGCAATGCCGGTGATGAGTTGTCCGAGTCGATTCGGGACGCTCTCTTCAACGCTTTGGAGTCTCGATCGTTTTGTCCGGCAGTTCGATCCAAAAGAGGTCGTAAACGTGGCGGCGAGCCCAGTCGTAAGTGACCTCGCCGTAGTCGCCGAGTCCTGAATCGCGCGTGATAAATTTGCCACCACCCGGTTGCTTCGCATCATCGACGTAGCCGACCAGCAAGCGGCTGTGATCGGAGCCGGCACATACCGGCCAGCCCTTCGCGAGTGTCTGACGAATCTCGGCGAACTGCTTGTCCGTCAGGCCGGACTCTTGGGACCACGGCCGAATCCAGTGGATTTGGAAACCCAACTTGCGAGTCGCCTCGGCATCCTGTTTGGCGGCGTCCGTTGGTGGCGTGTTCTGAAACTTCTCTTCGTAGGGCATCAGCTCATCACCACACAGCCCGTGCCGTTCATAGCCCTTCAGCAAGTGGTGAAAGAACTGGCCACGATCCTCCGTCGAGTTGCAGACCACTCGGTTGGCGGCCCAATTGGAATACTCGACGCTCAGCGGCAGGCGGAGACGCAGCGTTCGTGATGGGCCTCGTTGACGAAGAGGACTTCGGTCAGTTTGCCAATCCATTCGGCGGCCGATTCGAGCAGCTCGGCCACATGGCCCGCGCCGCCGGGCATGGTGTCGAACAGCACCAGACCGCAGTTCGGGCTATTGTCGGTGCGCATCACGAACGAACCGAGTTCGCGGCTGTCGAGGCTCAGGAGTTGAGTCCCCGCCAAACGAAACGCATGTGCGAGCGTCGTGGCCACGGCGAGGTCGGCGTTGACAAGTTGCGGGACGTCAATCACCGCGATGTCGGTGACCTGACGAGCCGTCAGCATCTGGCGTCTAATACGGATCGCAAGAAATAACTGCGTGTTTGCCCGTTCGGCTCGTCACGCGGAGCGGTGACGGCTAC
>JAYVQJ010000057.1:0-3080 GCA_043777235.1 Planctomycetia bacterium | reverse complement strand
GATGTGATGGACCGCACCGGCGAAGCGATCATGGTCCACATGGAAAAGCGGATCAGTCTGCTGGCGGTCATCGGCTCGCTAGGCCCGTTGATCGGACTGTTGGGAACGTTGAAGGGAATGATCGGTGCCTTCAGCGGCATTGCCCGTTCGGGAGCTCAACTGAAGGCGAGCGAAGTGGCCGGCAACATCTCGGAAGCTCTGGTGCTGACGTTTGAGGGTGTGTTGATCTCGGTGCCGGCGATTTTTCTGTTCGCGTTGTTCAAGGATCGCGTGGCGACGCTGACTGTCGACGTGCAAAACTTGTCCGACGAGTTGATTCGTAAGATGCACGCCGCCGCCCACGCCAAGACCACTCCGCCGTCGGCGTAGTTTTGACTCGAAAGGAGATTGCCGATGTCTGCGCAATTATCCGAAGGGGCGGACCCTGATCTTACGCCGCTTCTCGACATGGTCTTCCAGTTGATCACCTTTTTCATGTTGGTGATCAACTTCAAGGCACAGGCCCTGGATACAACGCTGCAACTCCCGGTGCTCGGTTCGGCTCGCCCGCTCGAGTGGAAAGGGGACCGCGAGCCGCTGATGTTAAACGTTGACACCGAAGGTCGAGTCCGAGTCTACAACGCGTTCGTCTCTGCCGAGAAATACATCGCCGACAACGCGACGGAGCTGAAGGCTAAGCTCCGCGCGTCCGGCGAGCCGGTTCCGAAAGAACTCCCCGTGCCGGTCATTCTGCGAGCTGACAAAGGAACGAAATTTCATTTAGTCAACCACGTCATCAAGCTCTGCCAGGACAACGGTTATGTGCAGTTTTCGCTCAGTGCGATGACCGGGACCGGGACTGGCGAGGGGGGACGTTGACATGAGCCGCCGTCGTCGTCGCCACAAAAGCAGTGGAGCGGTCAAACTGAATGTGACCGCGATGCTGGACATGGCCTTTCAGCTTCTCGCGTTTTTCATTCTGACATTTCGGCCGGCTCCGATTGAGGGGCACTTGTCGCTGAATATGCCGCCGCCGATCCCGCAGACTAACGTCGAGACCAATCAAACGGTCGGCCAGGAAGGAAGCTCGACACCTAATCTGCACGCACTGCATCTGTTCGTGACGGCGACCGAATCCGGAGACGTCGCGCAGGTCCGGTTGGAATCGAACGTCATCGCGGCCGGAAGACTCACGCCGACGACGCTGGCCGGCATCAGTCGCCGGATTGGCCCGGTCTTCACGGCTCGCAATGTCATCTACGATCGAATTCAAATCGAAGTGGATCGAAACTTGCGCTACGAAGAACTGCTGAAGCTGATTGATGTCTGCTCGCAGCAGAAGCAACCGGATGGCAAGCCGATTGGCAAAGTCAGCTTCGTCGAGATGCAGCGCTAACGGGGATCAATCATGCGCCGCCGCTTGGCACGTCCGTTCGGGCACAATGCGTCTCAGACGCGGCTGTTGTCGCTGTTGATGGCCTTGGTCGTGATCGGCTTGATCTATCACCGCGCCAAGGAACCGCAGTTATGGGACTGGCTGACCAACGAAAGCCGAGCCGACAACAGTGACGACTCCCAAGCCGCGCCTCCCAAGGTTGCGGCGACAACGAACGGCTCGCAACAGGCCACTGCTGAGCACACCGTTCCTGGTCCCAACGAGACCGATCCCGATGAATTGGCCAAGCTGCAAACCAACCTCAAAGCGGTGCAAGACCGTCACAGGTTGCAGGAATTCGAGATGTCCGCGTACTGGCAACTCATGCGTTGGAGCCGAACGCGGCCGTTCGCCGAGTTGGAAAAGCTTTCGCGTCGCGACGTGCCGTATTCGCATCTGTGGGAGGAGCCGGAACTATATCGCGGTCAGCCGATGCGTCTGAAGTTGCACGTTCGCCGAGTTCTGAAGTACGCGCCGTCGAAGAATCCACAGGATTTGAAAGTCACCTATGAAGCCTGGGGCTGGACCGAAGATTCACGCTCGTTCCCCTTCTGCGTCGTCTTCCCGGACAAGCCGGCCGACTTGAAAGTCGGGACCGACGTCGAGGGTGACATCGTCTTCGTCGGGTATTTTTTGAAGTGGATGAGCTACGACGCTTTCGACACCAAGAAGAACGCGCCGCTTCTGATCGGCCGCGTGCGCCCCGCAACGCGAACAGCCGAAGCCGCATCAAACGGCGGCTGGGAACTTGCCTTCCTGAAACTGATCGGCGTCGTCTTGCTCTTGAGCTTCATCGGTTGGTTCGCCATCTACGGATTACGTCGCCCGCGCACGATCGTCGCCGCGACGACCTCGATCCCGGACCAACTCCCTGCGAACTGGGGGGCCGCTGAGTCTGGCAACTCTCTCTTGGGACTGACTGGAGCGGATCTCGATTTCGCAAGCGTCACTGCGCCAGTCTCTGCCGAGACAACATCCAGCGTGAACGCGACGCAATGTGCCGCGGCATCGGATGTGGCTGCGACGGACGCCAGTTGATGCAGGTGCCGCAGTCGTTGTCTCGTCTTCCAACGAGACGCTCTCTGGGCTACGACTCGCACGCACGCGGCACGCATTGATTATTGGGAGCGATGATGGAATGGATTCAACAGGTCATCGACCTGTTTCTGCACTTCGACCGACACCTGCGCGAGATGTTGGATTGGGTCGGACCTTGGACCTACGTCTTTCTATTCGTGATCGTGTTTTGTGAGACCGGATTGGTGGTGACTCCGTTCCTGCCGGGCGACTCGCTGTTGTTCGCGGCAGGAGCGCTGGCGGCGACACATTCGTTGTCGCTGCCGGTCCTGCTGATTTCGCTAGCGCTTGCTGCGGTGCTGGGCGATGCGGTGAATTACCTGCTTGGTGCGAAGTTTGGCCACCGCTTTTTAGAAAGCCAACGCATCCCGTGGATTCGCAAAGAGCATCTCGACCAGACGCATGCGTTCTTTGAACGCTACGGCAACAAGACGATTGTCCTGGCTCGGTTCGTGCCGATCGTCCGAACGTTCGCGCCATTCGTGGCCGGGATCGGCCAGATGAGCTATCGGCAATTCGGCATCTACAACATCGTCGGCGGATGCGTCTGGGTCTTGTCCTGCACGTTCGCTGGATTTTTGTTCGGCAA
>JAYVQJ010000056.1:0-3082 GCA_043777235.1 Planctomycetia bacterium | reverse complement strand
TCGAAAAGCGACTGATGCAACGACAAGTCGTCTCGATCGGTGACAACTATGAAGTCAGATGTCGGACGTTGGATCGAGCAAGCTCGCGCGGGTGACAGTGCCACGCTGGGGCAGTTGCTGGAGTCGTATCACAACTATCTGCGATTGCTCGCGCGGATCGAGATCGGCCGCCGGTTGCAGGGCAAAGTCGATGCGTCCGATGTCGTGCAGGAAACGTTTCTCGAAGCGCATCGGCACTTCCCGACATTTCAGGGTCACGCCGAGGGTCAGTTCGCACAGTGGTTGCGAGCGATTCTCGCGACGACGCTGGCGAATATTGTGCGACGGTACTTGGGGACACAGGCTCGCGATCTCCGATTGGAACGCCAATTGGCCGAGGACATGGATCAATCGACCTGTGCTTTGGGCCGGATGTTGGTGGACCCGAACAGCTCGCCCAGTCAGCAAGTGATGCGCGGTGAGCAAAGCATGTTGGTGGCCGAAGCGATGGCTCGGTTGCCGGAGGATTATCAAACGGTGCTTGTGCTGCGACATTTGGAAGGTCTGACGTTTCCGCAAGTGGCCGACCGGATGCAGCGCAGCGTCGATAGCGTCGAGAAGCTCTGGCTGCGTGGACTGACGAAACTCAAGAAAGAGTTCAACGAGGCGAGCCTATGAGTGCTCCATACGAAGACCTCACCGACGACGATCCGCGAATCCTGCAAGCTTCGCGCGAGTACCTCACCGATTTGGAAGCGGGACGGAAGCCGGACCGGCAAGCGTATCTCACACGGTATCCCGACGTGGCGGATGTGCTGTCGGAATGCTTTGACGGGATCGACTTGGCTCAGTCTTTGCGACCCTCCGCGCCGCAAGCTCCGCAGCCGGAGTTCATCGCGGCTCCGCTGGGAGATTTCCAAATCGTCAAAGAGATTGGCCGCGGCGGCATGGGGCTTGTGTACGAGGCAATCCAATTGTCGCTCGGACGGCGTGTCGCGTTGAAGGTGTTGCCGTTCGCCTCGGCGCTCGACGGGAAACAACTGCAACGTTTCAAGAACGAGGCGACGGCAGCGGCTCAATTGCATCACACGAACATCGTCCCGGTGTACGCCGTCGGTTGCGAACGCGGCGTCCATTTTTACGCGATGCAGTTGATCGAAGGTCGCTCGCTGGCGGCGGTAATTCGCGAAGTGCGAGGCGACGGGCCGAACGATCCTAGCTCCGCGTCGCTGCCAACAACGGCGGCCTATCACGCGAGTGCGACGGTCGCGACTTCTTACTCACCGAGTGCGACTCAGCATTCGGGTCGCAGTCGCGAGAGCTTTCGGACTTCGGCACGCATCGCGGCTCAGGTCGCCGATGCGCTGGAGTACGCTCACGAAGCGGGGATCGTGCATCGCGATATCAAGCCCGCCAACTTGATGTTGGATGCCAAGGGTGCCGTCTGGGTCACGGACTTTGGACTCGCTCAAGTCGCGGCGGATGTCGGAGTCACGCAGACCGGCGATCTGGTCGGCACGCTCCGTTACATGAGTCCCGAACAAGCATCAGGACGTCGCATCCCGATTGATCATCGAGCCGATGTCTATTCGTTGGGAGCGACGTTGTACGAGATGCTGACATTGCAGCCGATCTTCAGCGGCTCGGATCGAGTGACGCTGTTGCAGCAGATTCTCAACGACGACCCGCGTCCGCTGCGGCAAGTCGATCGAGCAATTCCGGTCGAGTTGGAAACGATCGTGCTGAAAGCGACCGCGAAGACTCCCGCTGAACGGTACGCGACTGCCGGTGACATGGCCGCTGATCTGCGGCGTTTCTTGGACGAGATTCCGATTCACGCTCGGCGACCGACGCTGATTGATCGCGGACGCAAATGGATGCGGCGTCATCCGTCGTTCGTCGGTGCTGCCGTGCTGTTGCTGGTTTGCGGCGTCATCGGATTGCTCGTCACGACCGCGCTGGTGACTCGCGAGCAAGCGGCGACGAAAGCTCGCGCGATCGAAGCCGAGACTCGGTTCGAGTTGGCTCGGCGAGCCGCGGACGAAATGATCCGGCTGGCCGAAGAAGAGCTGTCCGACAATCCGTTTCAGGAAGGGCTACGCAAGCGGTTGCTCGAAGCCGCGCTCGAGTACTACCAGGAATTCATCAAGCTCAGTGGCGAGAAGCCGGACGCTCAGGCGGAATTAGCGATTACGCGCGACCGCGTGAAAACTATTCTGGATGACTTGGCCGTGCTGCGAGCCGATCGACAAACGTATTTGCTTCGCGAGCCGGCGGTGTTGGACGATCTGGAAGCATCCGCCGATCAACGTCAGCGACTCGCCGTCATGACCGAGCGTCCCGAACAGTCCGGCGAGCCGCGGCCCGGTCCGCGTGAAATGCCGACGCACGAGCAGCGACAACGCACACTCGCGATCGCTCGCGAACACGAGGCCGCGCTGTCGGTCATTCTGAGTGCCGAGCAACGACAGCGGCTCGGTCAAATCGCGCTGCAATGCTTGGGGCCGCGAGCACTCCGCGAACCGGACGTCACCAAAGCTCTGAAGCTCACCGCCGTTCAAAAGGATCGCCTGCGAGCCATCGAAGCCGAGACGACGCGCTGGTTCGTCGAACAATTTCGTCCTGGCTCAAAGCCGACGGAACCGTTTGAAGAACGCATCAAAGGGACGATGCAGAAGATGCTCTCCGTGCTGACGATGGAACAGCTTCAGCAATGGCAGAATTTGACAGGTAAGCCGTATCGAGGTCCGATGTTTGTCCCCGGCGTTCAAGGCCGGTTCGGCGGACAACCGCGCGGATGAGTGATCGCGCCGCGAAGTGCCGTAGCAGTGTTGGAATCCCAATCGCAAGCGACATCCTGTCTGCTCCCACGGCTGGCGAATTCGTCGACTGGCACAATTTGTAGAAGGCACACTCCGTGTGCCGTCTGACGTAAGTTCAATCGTGATGGACTGACGGCACACGGAGTGTGCCTGCTACTTTGAAAAATTAGCCTGCCCTGACGTCTGCGTGGTCGATGCCCAGGGGAAGACGCTCGAGCACGAGAACTTGCCCTGGGAGCAGAAAAGGGGGGAGCAGAAAAGAGCAGAAAAGGGGAGCAGAA
>JAYVQJ010000055.1:0-3083 GCA_043777235.1 Planctomycetia bacterium | reverse complement strand
GTCATCGCTCCGCGTGACGAGCCGCCTGTATTAACCCCGAGAACGATTCTGAAGCGTTTGATGCCGTTAGCCCGAAGGCCCATCACGCGGAGCGATGACGGCTACGTTGGATCAGTCGTCGATGTCGAACTTGACCTTCGTTCGCCCGTAGCGCTGATCGACTTCGTACTCGTAGCGGTACGTTTTCATTCGGCGACCATTGAAGGCTTCAAACTTTCCTTTTTGCTCGTACTCGTAGTGACCGGGGCGGGATTTGATCTCTTCGCGAGTGATTCTCGGTGATGAAACGACTGGGCTGTAGACACGCACTGGTTGCGAAATCACGACCGGCTCGGCGTAGAACACGGGCTCAGAGTAAATCATCGGTTCGGAATAGAACCTTGTTGGCGAGACAACAACGGATCGCGAGGAGACGATTCGCGACGAGACCACGGGCTGTGTCATCTCGATCGGCCGCGAGGAAATCGGCGGGGCATAGTCTCCGTATTCCGGCAAGTAGCTTGGTTCGGAGTAGACGGCCGGGGCCGACGTGCGACTGTTCCAAGCCTGCGAATATCCGTAGGAACTGGTATAGCGCGGCGTCGCAAACGATCGCGTCACGACCACTGGTTGAAAGACGGGGACGACCTGAATGGTCGACGATTCGACGTACCAGACTTGCGATTGAGCGGGAGTCGCCACGCTCATGATCAGTCCGAAAACCAAGCCGGCACCAAGTGTGAATCGAGCCCGTTGCATGACATCCTCCTGTGCGAAAGTCTGTGAATACTGAGTGAGTCGGCGCGAGTCGTTTGCTGCTCACTACGCCGCGCAAGTCCTTGATCGAAGGCTGAGGCTGACTATACTCCGGCCGATTCTGATCGTCGAGCACCTGACTGATCGTGCGGCCCGTTGGTTCTTCACATGTCTATGCCCAGCGGTTCTTCATCGCCAATGACTCCCGCGCCCAAAAACATTTCGGCGACGAGGATCTTCCTGCGCGGGCTGGCAATCACGCTGCCTCCGATTCTGACGCTGGTCATTTTGTTTTGGATTCTGCACGGGATCAACGACTTCATCGTGCAGCCGATCAGTTGGGCCGTGCGATCTTGCATCGCGCAAGCAGTCGTGCAGCAACAGGCTCGGCCGGTCGAGCAATTGGTGAGACCCGATGGCTTGCCGGCGTTGCCGTTCCGCGAGCGGCAGTATTTGGTTTCGAGCGAACAGAAGAAGGCGCTGCTGGAGCAACTCGAACACGCGACGCCGGAAGTTCGCGAACGCGAGACGATTCTGGTCCGCGAACAACTGAAGCATGTCGCCTATGTGCAGTTCGATACTCTCGCGGTGCCGTATGCGGATTATGTGGAGGTCTACGATCGGCTCGGTCCGCTGAAGATGCCGAAGACAGCCGCCGGCGTTTACATGGAGTTGGCAACGACTCGCAATTTTCAGCCGTGGTTTCACTTCACGGCAATCGCGATCGTGATTTCGATCGTGTTGGTCTATTCAATCGGCCGCATTGTGACGCATCGGTTGGGAGCTTGGTTCGCGGTGCGGATTGGTTCGTTCGTTACCGGCGTGCCGTTGGTCGGAGCCATTTACACGTCGGTCAAACACATCACGGATTTCTTCCTCGCCGAGAAAGAGACGAAGTATCGCCGAGTCGTTGCCGTCGAATATCCCCGTCCCGGAATTTGGTCGTTGGCCTTCGTCACCGGTGACGGCATGTCTGAGTGCATTCGGGCCGCGGGCGAACCGTTGGTCAACGTCTTGATTCCGAGTGCTCCGATTCCGTTTGCCGGCTACACGATGAACGTCAAGCGGAGCGAGTTGCTCGAGCTCGACATGTCATTGGATCAGGCGATTCAGTACGTCATGTCCTGCGGCGTCATCGTGCCCAAGCCGACGCCGGCAGCGAATGGAGTCACTGAGCCACCCGTGCTGCCGGGGCAATCAACTCAGCCTGCGTTCTGACTCGGAGGTTTCAAGGATGAAGCTCAACAGGATGAAGCCCAGCAGTCGCGTGAAGCTGCTGATTCTTTTCTGGACGATCAGTCTGACCGGCTGCGGTTCTCCGGTCGTCGATCCGGGGCGGTCCACAACGTTGATGCCGGCACCGAATCAACAACCGTTGCGGCCACCGGCGAATTCGTCCGGCCTGCCGGTCCTGGAAGCTCCCGAAATTCAGCAAGTCCCGGCCGAATCGGTGCTCAGTCTTCCGAGCGACTCGAAGCCTGCGACGTATCACACCGTTCAATCGGGCGAAACGTTGACCAGCATCTCGAAACGGTACGGCGTCAGCACCGAAAAGCTCCGCGCGGCCAACGGACTTGATGCGTCAGCACCGCTGAAATCGCAGCAATTGATTTACATTCCGAAGTCATCGTAGGCGAGTCTTTCCAAGACTCGCATCCCGCCCGTCGAAGTCGCAGCCGTTGATTCACATTCCGAAATCTTTCACCCACCGCTCACCGTTCCAACGAGGATCATCGACTGTGTCGCACGAAACGCTCTGGGCTCCGTGGCGGTTGAATTACATCGCCAACGCCGTGGACAAGGACGCCGCTGCGCCGAAAGAGGGTTGCTTCTTGTGCCGCTATCGCGACGAAACGCGCGATGCCGAGAACTATGTCGTCGATCGTTCCGAGCATTCCCTGATCGTGCTCAACCGGTTTCCGTACAACAACGGGCATCTGCTGATCGCTCCGCGCGAGCACAAGGCTGGGCTTGATGACCTCAGCGACGCCGAGTTGCTCGATCTGCAAATCCAACTGCGGCGGATGATCAAATTGCTGAGCCTCGTGATGGGTGCGGAAGGCTTCAACGTCGGTTTGAACTTGGGCCGTGTGGCCGGAGCGGGCCTTCCGGGACACTTGCACTGGCATATCGTTCCGCGCTGGAATGGCGATGTGAATTTCATGCCGGCCATCGCGGACACAAAGGTCATCCCGCAGTCGCTCGATGCGCTGTATCAACTGTTGCAAGCAGACTTGAAATCGGTGCAATGAATCTCCCTGTGGCTGGGAATGAGCCTTTGTCAAATCAGCCGGAACGCGCTAGCGTCCGGTTCGAGAGTTAATTGACATTCCGAACCGGACGCTAGC
>JAYVQJ010000054.1:0-12121 GCA_043777235.1 Planctomycetia bacterium | reverse complement strand
GCTAGCGCGTGCCGGCTGATTTTCCGACGGACACACAGCAACATCGGGAAGTTATTACGGTCCCGTTCCTTATTCTCCAGAGGTCGCCATGCGGACATCGACGAGCCGAGGATTTACGCTGATCGAATTGCTGGCGGTCATCGCGGTCATCGCGGTGTTGATCGGACTGCTGCTGCCGGCGGTGCAACAGGCACGCGAGTCGGCGCGACGGTCGCAGTGCCAAAACCATCTCAAGCAAATCGGTCTGGCCGTTCAAAATTATCACGACACCAACAATTGCCTTCCGATGGGGAGTTCGAACCCCAGTTCGGTCGGAAGTTGGGGCATGATGTTGGCCCTGTTGCCACAACTCGAGAAGAAGGCGTTGTTCGAAACGGCCAACACTCGGAATCAAAACTGCTGCGCCGAAATCCTGGCGCGGCAAGCGATGAACCAACTGAATCCTGCGGATAAACCCGTCACCCTTTTCTTTTGCCCAACCGATCCCAACGGCAACATTCTGCTGACCAGCGGCCCGCCAACTCCGACGTATACCTGCGGAAAGCTCTATGCCTACACCTACCTGGGGGTGAGCGGTTCGGTTCACAGCGGTTGTGGCAGTACGGCGAACGGCGAAGGGCTGTTCTTCAGTCGCAGCAATATCCGGATCTCGCAAATTTACGACGGACTCTCCTCAACGCTGGCGATCGGCGAACGTGGAATTCCCTCAGATTTGGCTTGGGGCTGGTCGATCTGCGGTGGCCTGGAATGCGAGCATTATCTCAGCACCCAAATCGGACTGAGCGTTGCGAAGAGCCTGCCAGCAGGGACTGGTGTCGAGACGCACTTTTCCAGTTACCACCCAGGCGGAGCCTCTTTTTTGCTGGCCGACGGCCATGTGAAATTCTTGAACAACAACATTAACTACAACACCTACCGCAGCCTTTCGACCCGCCGTAACAAAGAAGTGCTCGGTGATTGGTGACCGGGCACTGCCACGGCTTCGCAAGCGACCGCCTCACGAGGCGACGGCGAATCGTTAGGTTCTGGCGGATCTGAGTTCCGTCGACGAGATGTCGCGGCGGAATTCCTGTTCGGGAATCTCTTCAAAGAGATCACGCACCGGCGCGGACAATCTCAAATCGGACAACGTGCGGAACGAACCTTCCTCGCGACGTCCGGCCACCAAGAATCGGCAGTCGTGTGAGCGGACCTCGGCCAGCGCGGCAAGCATGTCGGCATCGCTGCCGTAGTACTTGGGATGCACGATTCGCTCGGCCGTGTCGATGCCGACGACGAATGTCGTGTGCGGGAACAGCCGCGACTTGAGCACGAAGGTTGGCTCGTGAGTCAACACGACAGACCGATCAGTGAATTGCTCGCACCGAGATTCGATCGTCAGAAAATCGAGCGGCGGTTTATCGACGTTGACCCAGGCCAGTTCGAACGCCACCGGACCACCCAATCGTTGCTCGGCGATCTGTGCGAGTTCGCGATGTCCGTCGTGCAGCGGATTGAACGCACCGGCCAAGAGGCCGATCGGTTTGACCGGCGGTTCCATTCGCCATTCGGACTCGACTGACCACAGAGTTGTACGTCGGCCAGCGAATAACTCGGCGAGCAGCGGAGGCGCGACGCAGGCTTCGCTCGTCAACAAATCGCCGTCAATCAGGCTGAGTTCTGGGAGCGATGAGAGTCCGCATGTCTCACTCAGCAATCGGAGCAAAGCGTCGGCCACGAGTCGCTCTTCGCTGAGTCGATCGCGCGCACCTTTCGTGAGCGACAGGCCCACCAAATGCGTCGCGTTTGCGGAGTGTGTCGCGATCCAAGCTCGATGCTCGCCGCGCTTCGGGCGATTGCTGGCGAGCGCGGCGGTACAGCCGACCCCGACGGCTTGATCGGGTTGCGTCGCGAATTTGTGTGCTCGTTGCCACGCGACGACGGCCATCGCCAGAGCGGTCTCGCGACTGCAACTTTGCTCCGGTTCGCGGCCCAGCAATTCGGCCAACGCGAGCGGTGCGTAGGGGACTCGTGCTTCGAGCAGAAACGCGGATGCTCCCGGCACGCTCAGCAAGTCCGAGATCGCCGAGCTGCCGCCACCGGTGACGGCGATGACCGCTTGCCGGCCGCAGGCGTGCAACGCGGCGACAAGTTGTTGTCGAATCAGATCCATGAGCGCGGGTGTAGTTCGCGTTCGATGGATTGGCAAGGAGACTCGCCGGACTCGTTCGAGCCGCCTATCCTTCCGCCGCATTGCCCCTTCGAGAATTCACCACGGAGGTTTTTATGCCAGTCACTCGCAACACAATTCTTGGCGGCCTGACGTTGATCGCGGCGTTCGGGCTCGCTGTCGCAGGAGAAACTCGGATGAAGTATCCGGAGACAAAGAAGGTCGATCACTTCGACGACCATCACGGCACGAAAGTCGCCGATCCGTATCGCTGGCTCGAAGACGACGTGCGGCAATCGAAAGAGGTCGCCGCGTGGGTCGAAGCTCAGAACAAAGTCACGACCGCCTTTCTGGAGTCGATCCCGCAGCGCGATGCGATCAAGAAGCGGCTGACCGATCTGTGGAACTACGAGACCTTCGGCGTGCCGGTCAAAGCGGGCGGCCGATACTACTACTTCAAGAACAACGGCCTGCAGAATCAGTCGGTCATGTACGCGATCGACACGCTGACCTCCGAACCGCGAGTGCTCATCGACCCAAACTCGTGGTCGAAGGACGGCACGGTCGCACTGGCGGCGACGTCGTTCAGCGACGACGGCAAGTATCTCGCCTACAGCGTGGCCGAGGCCGGCTCCGATTGGAATATCTGGCGGGTCATGGAAGCGGAATCCGGTCGGCTGCTGACCGACGAATTGAAGTGGGTCAAGTTCAGCGGCGTCTCGTGGACGAAGGACAATCGCGGCTTCTTCTACAGCCGCTACGACGAACCGAAAGAAGGAGCCGCGTTCCAGAGCCTCAACAAAGATCAGAAGGTGTTCTATCACCGAGTCGGTTCGCCGCAGTCCGACGACGTGTTGGTCTACAAGCGACCCGATCAGCCGGATTGGGGTTTTCAAACGACCGTCACCGAGGACGGCCGATACCTCATCATCACGACTTGGAAAGGGACCGACGACAAGTACCGCGTCGCGTACAAAGACCTGCTGGAACCCTACGGGATGCCGATCGACCTGATCGACAACTTCGATCACGAGTACACGTTCATCGGCAACGAAGGCCCGGTCTTCTTCTTTCAAACGGAACTGGAAGCGACTCGCAAGCGCGTCATCGCGATCGACACGCGCAAGCCGCATCTGCTGAAGGAGCTGATCCCCGAAGCGAAGGAAACGCTGGTCGGCGTCAACATCCTCGCGAATCAATTCGTCGCGACGTATCTCAAGGACGCGAAGACGCAGGTGAAGTTGTTCTCGCTCGAAGGCCGCTTCATTCGCGAGGTCGAATTTCTGGGCATCGGCTCGGCAGGCGGGTTCGGCGGCAAGCGTGAGGAGACCGAGACGTTTTATTCCTTCAGCAGTTTTGCGACGCCGTCGAACATCTTTCGCTACGACATGCTGACCGGAAAGAGCGAACTCTTCCGCAAGACGACTGTGAAGTTCAATCCCGACGACTACGAGGTCTCGCAAGTCTTCTACAAGAGCAAGGACGGGACGAAGGTGCCGATGTTCCTGGCTCATAAGAAGGGTCTGAAGAAGGACGGCTCGAACCCGACGCTGCTGTACGGCTACGGCGGATTCGCAATTTCGCTGACGCCGAGTTTCTCGGTCTCGCGGCTTGCCTGGATGGAGATGGGAGGCGTCTTCGCGATGCCGAACCTGCGCGGCGGCGGCGAATACGGCGAGGAATGGCATCAAGGAGGGACGAAGCTCAACAAGCAAAACGTCTTCGACGACTTCATCGCGGCCGGCGAATGGCTGATCGAAAACAAATACACGTCGTCCCCGAAGCTGGCGATTCAAGGGGGCAGCAACGGCGGATTGCTCGTCGGAGCTTGCATGGCTCAACGACCGGATCTGTTCGGCGCGTGCCTGCCGGCGGTCGGCGTGATGGACATGCTCCGTTTCCACAAGTTCACCGCCGGCCGCTTCTGGGTCGATGATTACGGCAGCGCGGATGATCCCGAACAGTTCAAAGCGATCCTCGCGTACTCGCCGTGTCAAAATTTGAAGCCCGGCAAAAAGTACCCGGCGACGATGGTCACGACCGCCGACACCGACGACCGCGTCGTCCCCGGCCACAGCTTCAAATTCGCCGCCGCCTTGCAAGCCGCTCAGTCCGGCGACGCGCCGACGCTGATCCGCATCGAGACTCGCGCCGGCCACGGAGCCGGAAAGCCGACCTCAAAGATCATCGAAGAGGCCAGCGATCAGTGGGCGTTTTTAGTGAAGACGCTGGGAATGAAGTAGCCAAGGAGGATGGTCGCCCTCGGCCGTCCATGTTCGAGAACCAACCATGCAGGACGGCCGAGGGCGGCCATCCTCCTTGGCTCAAAAAACAGCCCGGCCTCTGATGAGGTCGGGCTGTTTTGTTGGATCAATCGACTTGCCTACGAATTGGTATCGCCCGGCTCGAACTTAGGCGGCTCAAACTTAGGAGCCGTGGTCTCAATCGGCCGATCCTCGGCTGCGGGCCGGCTGCTGGGCCGTGAAGACGAAGTGCTGGAGGTGTCGACTTCATCCTCAATGCCGCGCACCCCTTTTTTGAATTCGGTGATTCCCTTGCCCAGACTGCGAGCAACCTCCGGCAGACGCTTGCCGAACAACAGCAACGCGACGATGCCGACGATGATGAGTTCCATCGGATGTGAACCGAACATGATTGCCTCCCACTCGGAAAATCAGATTGAAACGATGAAACAGAGATTCAAGACTTCGACGGGCCGTTCTCGTCCGTGTTGTCGTTGATCCCTTTTTTGAATTCGGTGACGCTCTTACCGAGCGACTTCATGACTTCCGGTAGACGCTTGCCGAACATCAGCAACGCCACCAGTCCCACGATCAGCATCCCCATCGGGGTAAATCCAATTCCCAGCAACATGATGGTCTCCCGGCAAAGGCTCACAATTCCCTGAAAATGGACGCTCGAACAGAGTCACCCGCGACAGGCAGTCGCGTCATGGGTGGGAATCGCGGAAGAATGGCTTCAGGCAAACTTCATTGCGAACATCCCCAACAGCCGTGGCGGGAACTGTCGTGTCTTTCGGATGTCCACTCGGTTCGCCCGCTGAAAGAGCAGGTGGGGTGAGCGGTCGATGGAGGATTCTAACCCTGCCCCCCGGAGTGTCAACTTTCTCTGCCGTTCACAAGCGATTCCCGAAGAAATGCCGTCGATTACACAGCTTCAGAATGATCTTTGCGCGAGCCAATGAGCCGCAGGGCGCTAGCCCCGGTTGAACCGGACGCCAGCGCGTTCCGGCTGATTTGCTCGCGCAACGATCATTCTGAAGCCGATTAGCCACGCAGATGTCTCGCAAACCAATCTTTCGTCCCCCGCCACATCGCGTCCGAGAGGACATGCCCAATTCCCTCTTCGATAAACGCGACAAAGTTTTTCTCGGCGTGCATCGAGGCATAGGCGTTTGCGATGGTCTTGATCCCTTCGCGAACGAAGTCAATCGGACTGCCGCCGTCCTTCTCGCCGAAGTTCAACAACAGCGGTCGCGGAGCAATCAGTGCGGCGATGTCCGGCGTGTCTCCGTGAGCAAAGATGCCCGGAACGAAATTCGGAAAGCAGTGCAGTATGTGCTCGCGATGGATCGCGGCATACGTCGGCAAGCAGCAGTTGCCAACGAGCGCCTTGAATCGCGGCTCCCACGGCCCGACCAGCCAAGTGTGCGTCGATCCCATCGAGTGCCCGTAGCATCCGATGCGATCTGCTTTCACTTCCGGCCGACTGACAAGAAAATCGACCGCGCGCCGCATGTCGAGAATATTTTTCCAAGCCATGCACTTGCCGGCGACGACGTACCGCAAGAACTCGAACCGCTCAAAGTTCCCGTCCTTCAATTTGCCAGTCGGATCTCGCCGCTCCTCGAAGCACAAAGCATCCGGACACAAGACGACGTAACCCTCGCGAGCCAGCGCCGCGCCGGTGTGGTGCATTGGATCGGCCATCAAGCCGGCCGGTTCCGATTTGCCCTTCGTCCAATTCCCCGCGTGCTGATGCCACACTGCAACCGCTGGGGCAGGATTGTTCGCATTGACTCCATCCGGGATCAGCAAGAATGCCGGGACCGGATCATTCGGCTCGGAGTCGTAGAAGACTGACTCGATGCGATAGCCCGTCTTCTGAATCGTCTCGCGCTGCCGCACATTCAGCGGACACGCCTTCGGCCAGTCACCACCAAGGCAGGCGAGCAACTTTTCACGGAAATCAGGCGCGGGCATTTTTGGTTCCTTTGATGGCCAACAAGCGATCCAGATTGCAAATCTCAAATCTCAGACTTCAAATCTCCTTCGCCTATTTGAAATCTGAGATTTGAAATTTGCAATTCGTCGTACCAGAAAGCCCGCCATGTCCACGCTGACCGCTGCTGTGCTCCTGCTTTCGCTCGCCGCCGATCCGGCCGATCTCATCGTCCATCATGCGAAGGTCGTGACCGTCGATCCGCAGTTCCGTGTTGTCGAGGCAATCGCCGTGAGTGGCGAACGAATCATTGCGGTCGGCAACAATGAAGACATCCTCAAGCTGGCCGGTCCGAAGACAAAGGTCATCGACCTCGAAGGCCGCACGGTGTTGCCGGGACTGATGGATTCCCACACGCATCCGACCGGGGCAGCGATGTACGAGTTCGATCACCCGGTCCCCGAAATGGAGACGATTGCCGACGTCCTGAAATACATTGGGGAACGAGCGAAACTGGCGGATGAAGGTGAGTGGATCAGCGTTTCACAGGTCTTCATCACGCGGCTGCGAGACCAGCGATTTCCGAACCGGAATGAGCTCGATCAGGTGGCTCCGAAGAATCCGGTGGTCTTCGCGACGGGGCCGGATGCGGCGGTGAATTCGCTCGCGTTGAAGCTCAGCGGGATCGACAAGGATTTCAAGATCACGGACGGCCAACCCGGTTATCTGGAACGCGATCCGCAGACCGGCGAACTGACGGGCATTCTGCGAAGTTGTACTCGGCTGATCAAATCGAAGAGCGGCAAGTCGAAACCCGCGACCGAGGCGGATCGGCTCGATCGGTTGCAGCAGATGCTCGCGGCGTACAACGCGGTCGGGCTGACGACGATTTCGGATCGCAACGCGGGCGACGACGCGATTCAGTTGATGCAGAAGCTGCGCGAGCAAGACAAGCTGACCTGCCGAGTCTTCTTCTCGTATGCCATCAACGCACAAGACCCACTCGACAAGATCGAGCAACGATTGAAGACGGCGGCCGAACATCCGCTGCACGCCAAGAACGATTGGCTCTGGCTGCGCGGTGTCAAATGTTTTCTCGACGGAGGCATGTTGACCGGCAGCGCGTTCATGCGTGAGCCGTGGGGTGTCAGCACGATCTACGGCATCACCGACGCCGAGTACCGCGGCCTGCAATACATCCCGGCCGACAAGCTGAAGTCGATCGCGCGGCTGTCGTTCGACAACGGTTTTCAATTCACATCGCACTCGGTCGGCGACGGAGCGGTGCATGCGCTAATCGAAGCCTACGAGTCGATCAACCGCGACTTGCCGCTGCGCGATCATCGGCCCTGCATCACGCACTGCAACTTCATGAGCCGCGAAGCGATCGACCGCATGAAGGCCGTCGGCATCGTCGCCGATTTGCAACCGGCCTGGTTGCGGCTCGACGGAGCCACGTTGCTCAAGCAATTCGGACCGCAGCGCACAGAATACTTTCAGCCGTACAAGTCACTGGCCGACAGCGGAGTCGTGGTTGGCGGCGGCTCAGACCACATGCAGAAGTTCGGCAGCCTGCGGTCGATCAACCCGTACAACCCCTTCCTCGGCATGTGGATCACGCTGACTCGCCAACCGCGCTGGGCCGAGCAGCCGCTGCACCCCGAGCAACGCATCACTCGCGAACAAGCCTTGCAGCTCTACACGATCAACAACGCCTTCCTGATGTTCGCCGAGCAAGACAAAGGCTCGCTGGAACCCGGCAAGCTCGCCGATTTCATCGTGCTCGACCGCGATTACTTGACCTGCCCGCTGAACGAAGTCGCCGACATCGAAGTGCAGCAGACGTTTGTCGGCGGCAAGTCGGTGTACGACGCGACGGCGAAATAACGTAGCCGTCATCGCTCCGCGTGACGAGCCGAACGCTTTACCGGCCTTGATTCCAATTCAAGCCGCTCAATGAGTTCGGCTCATCACGCGGAGCGATGATGGCTACGTTGGCCGCGCCCAATGGTCGCGGTACTCGCGAGTCAGCAACATCGCCGCTTCGCTGTCGCCGGTGATCTGTTCCTTCGCCGGGTCGAAATGAATGACTCGGCCGGCGCGCGTGGCGATGTTGCCGAGGTGACACAGTGCCGTGGAGAGATGATTGATCTCGATGTCGGCATTCGGCCGCGCGCCGGTACGAATGCACTCCAGGAAGTTGGCGTGATGCGCGGGAAGGTCCGGTGCGCCGCCGCTCGATTCTTCGATCAATTTGTTCTTCGGGCCGTAGACCGCGTACTTGCCGGCCTTGCCGAAGATCATCATCCCTTCGGTGCCGTAGTAGGCGTTGCCGTTCTCGAAACCTTCTTGGACGTACGGGGACCAGATGCGTTGCTCGAAGATCAGTTGCTTCGGCTTGCCGACCTTCGTCGCGGCGGCGTACTCATAGACGATGTATTGAGTATCCGCGTGCTGCTGGTCGTCATCAAAAAAACACTTGCCGCCGAGTGCGGCGATGCGAGTCGGGTGCGTCTCGACTCCCAACCCCCAGCGTGCGACGTCGATGTCATGCACGCCGTCGTTGCCGATGTCGCCGCAGCCGAAGTCGTACCACCAGCGCCATATCCCGTGCAGGAAGTTCGACTGATACGGCCGATACGTCACCGGGCCGAGCCACAAGTCGTAATCGAGATTCTTCGGCGGCTCGGACGGCTGCTGCTTGCCGATCGTGCCGCGACGCTGACTGTTCCAGGCCTTCGCCACCAGGATTTCGCCGATGACGCCGCTCTTGAGCTTCTCCATCGCTTTGATCGCGTGAGCCGTGCTGCGCGTCTGCGTGCCGACCTGCATGACGATTGCGTTTTTGCGAGCCGCCTCGATCATCAGCCGCCCTTCGCGCAGGTTGTGCGAGCAGGGCTTCTCGACATAAACGTGCTTGCCCGCGTTCGCCGCCAGGATCGCGGCCGGAGCGTGCCAGTGATCCGGCGTCGCGATCCACACCGCCTGGACCTCCTTGTCGTCGAGCACCTGCCGCATGTCCTTGACGACCTTCGGAGCCTTCCCCGATCCCTTCTCGATCGCCTCCGCCGCGCGAGCCGCTCGCTGCTGATCGACATCGCAAACATAAGCCACTCGCACCGCCGAGTTCGTCGCAAGCTGATTCGTGTGAGCCATCCCCATCCCACCAGGACCGATCACCGCGACCGGCAAGCGATTCGGATCGCTCTTCGCCTTGTCATCAGCGTTCGCTTCCGAAGCAAACACTCACGCGGCCGAAGCGGTCGCTGCAGCGAGAGTCGAAGACTGTTCCAAGAATTCGCGACGAGTGTTGGACATGGGAGTCTCCTTTGGAGTGCGGCGATTCATCACCGCCATGGATCGCGGCAAAGCCGCTTTCTTTTGGCGAATTCGACTTTATCAACCAGAGCGACATGGCCGCGAGCCACTTGGTCTCGGCGAGTTTTGAGCCGCTTGCTAACCTTTCCCGCGTCGTTGTGGAACTCAATTTGAGGCTATGGTTCAGGAGCAGAAAATGGCCGAACTCGTCATCAAGGATGTGGACGATGCGACCTTGGAAAAGCTTGCCAAGCAGGCGGAAGCCTTTGGTCGGTCGTTGCAAGACGAACTCAAAGTGATCTTGAAGCACGCCGCGCTCTATGCCGAACCCGCGCCGACGGTCTCGATGGCCGAAGCTCGTCGGATGGCGGATGAATTGCGCGCGAGGTTGGCGGGACGACAGCACACGGACAGCGCGAAACTCCTGCGCGAGGATCGCTCACGATGAAACTCTTCGTCGTGGACGCGAGTGTCGCTGTGAAGTGGTATGTCCCGGAGGAGCATTCCGAAATCGCTCGCTTGCTGTTGGACGACACCTTTTCGCGGATTGTGCCGCGACTGTTCTTTTCGGAATTCGGCAACATTCTTTGGAAGAAGTTCACTCGCGGAGAAATCAATCGGGAGGACGTCACAGACGCCGCCACGGGGCTTCGTTTCGCCGGCCTCAAGCCCATGCCCGACGAATTGCTCATGGATGTGGCGATCCGATTGGCGTGCGATCTCGGTCATCCAGCTTACGATTGCTTGTACCTCGCATTGGCCGATTCGCTGGACACGGCCGTCGTGACCGCCGATCAGAAGTTCGCTAACAAGGTCGCCGATCCGGCGCGAGTCGTGTTTGTGGCCGACTTCTTGCAGGCGTGATTTTTGGGCCGGCAGTCGCCGATCCTATGAATTGTCACGCCAACAGCGCATCCACCACGTCACCTGTCGGCACGAGCCGGAACGGGCGGTTGGTGGCGTCGTGAATCTCGCGGTCGTGGCGTAGGCCGAGGCAGTGATACATCGTGGAGACGATGTCGCCGGGGATCAGTGGGTCGGACGCGGGAAAGGCTCCGGTCTTGTCGCTGCTGCCGTAGATGAGACCTTGTTTGAAGCCGCCGCCGAGCAGCATCAGGCTGTAGCAGTAGTTCCAGTGGTCTCGGCCGGCGTCGTTGGCGTTGATCTTCGGAGTCCGTCCGAAGTCGCCGAACACCGCGACGATCGTGCGGTCGAGCAACCCGCGATCGGCGAGGTCGGTCAGCAAGCTCGAACACGCGGCGTCGAGTTGCGGCAGCAGCGTCCCCTTCAGCTTCTTGAAGTTGCCGCCGTGCGTGTCCCACGTTGCGTTCGCATCGGGAGCCCACGACAGCGTGACGAGCCGCGTGCCCGCTTCGATCAACCGCCGCGCGAGCAGCGTGCTCTGACCGTAGATGTTCCGGCCGTAGGCATCGCGCACGGCGTCCGGTTCGTCGGAGAGCCGAAACGCTCGCTGCGTGTTTTCGGACGTGAGCAACTGCAACGCTCGCTGCTGGAAGCCGGTCATCGAGTCGGCCGCGTTGATGCCCGCTTGCTCGCGAAGCTGCGAATCGACCGTCTCGAACAACCGCCGCCGCAGCGCGAGCCGTTCGGTCGAGACATCGGCCAGCAGCGTCAATTCGGGAATCGCGAACTCCGGCGAGTTCGGATCGCGAAGCACAAACAGCGGATCGCGCGAGCGGCCGAGAATCCCCGCGAAGAACCCCGGCTGAGGCGGCCCACCCGCTCCTTCGGCCGTGATGTACGGCAGATGCACCTGCGGCACGATCGGACGATCCGGCGGGCGAATCATCGACAGCACGCTGCCCGGCGACGGGTAATCGGTCGGCCGAGTCCCACCGCCGATCTCACCTCGATCATGTCCGGTCATCGCCGCATACACCGCCGCCGCGTGAGCGTTGTTGACTCCGTGGTGCATTGACCTCACGACCGTCGCCCGGTGGATATGCCGAGAAAGCTTCGGCATCTGATCGCTGACGAAGTAACCCGGCAGTGAAGTCGGAATCGGCGAGAACTCCCCCCGAATCCCATCCGCCGCCTCTGGTTTTTGATCCCACATGTCCAAATGCGAAGGCCCACCATTCAAAAACAAAATCACGCAGTGATCGGCCTTCGGCACGAGCGTCGTCTTCGCGGCAGCTTCGCGCGCAGCGAGCATGTTCGGCAACGACAGCCCCATCAGCCCCAGGCCGCCGACTTGCAGCAAATGGCGACGCGAGAGTTCGTGGATTCGATTTGAGTCAGTGAGATTCAGCATGTTTCAGTCAGTCCCGATGGGGCGTTGGAGAAAAGCCGGGGGCGTCAGCCGGCGAACGCCAGCCGACTCGCCGATGATCTCATCCTCACGGCACCAAGTCCGGCAGCATCGCTTTTGCGTCCTTGCCGTGGTCGCGCAGCGTCATCTTAACGGTGATCGACTGCATCTGACCCTCAAGGTTGCTTTTGAGTTCTTGA
>JAYVQJ010000053.1:0-12121 GCA_043777235.1 Planctomycetia bacterium | reverse complement strand
AATTGGTCATGGTGAGTCCCCGCAACGTCAGGTTCCCTCCAGCCAAGACACGAAACAAACGCAAATCCTCCCCACGGCCAGTCCCCACCAACTTCAAGCCCCCCTTCGCGGGAGCTTCAATGGTGATCGCACTAGAGATCACTAGCGCCGTGTTTCCGACCGACACGTCACCCGCCTGAGTGAGCGACAACGAACGCCCCTGCAAACGCGGCGAGAAGGTGATCGTCGTGGGGACCGGCGTGAAGTCGACCGTCACCGTAGCAACGTTGGAAACAGCACCGTCGTTGTCACGCACTGTGTACGTGAAGGAATCCGAACCGGGATCAGCATTGGCCAACAAGATCGCCTCACGCAGCGACAAATGCCCCGGCGAATAATTTCCATCGTTCACGTCCCGCGGATCGTCAACTACCAACACCGACTGTGCGATCCGTGGATCGGGCGTGTAACGAACCACCGGAGAACCGCCGATTTCCACGAAGCTGACCGTACCACGGCTCGGCCGCGACTTAATCGCGAGCGACGATGCATCGAGTTCCCCGTCCGGGTCATAGGCGTTCGCCAGCAAGTCGATGACAACCGGAGTGTCCTCGCCGGTCTTGACGACTCCATCACTGGCGAATGGCTGCTGGTTGAGAACCGTCACCGTCACCGTAGCTTCATGAGCGACGCCACCGCCGCTGTCTTGAACCTGATACATGAAGACATCGGTCCCCTTAAAATTCGGTTCCGGCGAGTAAACCACCACCAGCGATCCCAACTCGTTCGGCTGTACATCGGCTGTGCCATGCGCCGGACCCGAACTGACCATGAGCGTGGATGGATCAAGCATCCCGTTCGGGTCCAAGTCATTGGCCAACACATCGACGGTGACGCTCGTGTTCGAGTCCACCGAAATCGCATCGTCCTGCGCCACAACGCTGCCGCTGCTGACCAGTGCCGGGACCAAACGATGTTCAAGTCGCTCCACGCCTAAGCGTCGCCGCCGCCCACCGCCACGCCGCCTCGAACGGCGACTGGCCAACGCCAACTCCGAGACCTTGCCGATCCAACGCTGCCACAAACTCAACTGCCAGTTGACCATTGCCTGAACTCCATATCGCAACGTCGATGAAATCCACGACGGGCATTCAGGACAACACACGACAAGTCGCTGGGCAAGCCTCCAGACGCGAATTTGTAGGAGCGCCGTGAGAAATTCGAGGGCATCACCGACGTAGGACGGCCTTCCCAGGCCGTCGTGTGGCAAGGTGGCTCCGCGACGGCTTTCTACGGTGGCTCCGCGACGGCCTGGGAAGGCCGTCCTACGGGGTGGTGCTTTGCGAGACGCGAGAATCACCTTAGAGTGAGCAGTCATTTGACCGGTTGCTGCACACTTTCGAGACCACCATGCCGACACCGCTTTTGGACCGCGAAGAATACATCGAGCAGACGCACTTCTTCCGCATCTTTGCCGAGCGGCTGCGCGAGAACATTCCGTCGCAGGAGATTCTCACAACCGCGCAGGAGGAGATTCTCAGCACCACCAAGCTGCCGATGGCGATTGATTTTCTTCGCAGCGAAATCCTGTTGACCGGACGGATCAGCGACGCGATGACTCGGCTGGAGCATTACTTCGCTCCGTTCCAAGCTTTCATCATGCGACAGGCGGAAGTGGAAGCGAAGTCGCGGTTCGACCAATTCATGGCGCTGGAAATCCTGCAACGTGAGGCGGAGTTCCGCGCGAACAACCCGACTCCGCAAGGGCTGTTCATTTACCAGTTCGAGTGCCTGTCGAGAAACCGGCTCGGTTACACGGAAGGACTGATCGCGATCTCTGGCGACCCGTTGTACGACGATCAGTGGCGCGAGTGGTTCACGATGCTGCGACGCGAAATCGGCACGTCCGAGTTTTCCGATCTGCTCTACTTCCGCTCCGAACAATTCGTCGCCGACCGCCGCCGAGCCAACCAAGATCCAAACTTCAACGCTCCGTACCCGTTGCTGTTTGGCCTGCGTGAAGGCCGCATCGCGAAGGCCCATCGCAAGAAAGATCCGCTCTACATGTTCGCCGCGTTGCAGCGGCATCTCGGTTATCCCGGCGTGCCAAGGCTCAAAGCAAAATCCAATCAGCCGGCGATCGACCCGGTGCTCGAACAGCGTCTGCAGCGGATCGAACAGATGCTGAAGATCGTCCAAGCTGAACTGAAAGGTGGACTCGACCTCACGCAGTTCTTCAAGAAGCCGGATGACGACGAGCCAAGCTGAGTTATCGCTGATACGCCGGCAAGAAGTGCATATAGACTTCGAGCACCAGCGTGGCCATGCCGGTCCAGTAGATGTTGTTGGGACCGACGACGCCGGCGTTTTCGGCGGTGCCGCCCGGCACGTCCCAACTGCCATCGGCGTTTTGTTTCGAGAGCAGCAGTTCGCGGACGCGCGGGTGCCAGTCGTTCCAGTGCTTGCCGCCCGCCTGATAGTTCGCCTGCATCGCGTAGTAATGGAAGTAGTACCAATACTGGATTCCGTTGGCCGACCATTCGACCGGAAACTTCGCCAGCAGGTCGAGCGTTTTCGGCACGCTGGGGTCGTCGTACCTGCCGAGCAATTGCAGCGAGACAACTCCCGCCGCCGACGTCTGTGCTCCCTGAGCCGGACCTTGATAGCCATAACCGCCGTTCGGGTGAGCGCAGTACTTCACATACTTGACCGCCTTTTCGATGACCTCTTCGGAGACCGGAATCTCGGCGTTGTTGGCCGCTCGCAGCGCGACGATTTGCATAACGCTCACGCTGAGGTCGTGGTCTCCCGGCTTCGGGTTGTACCGCCAGCCGCCGTTCGGTGACTGAGCGTTGACGATAACCTTCACGGCTCGACGCAGCTTCTCCTCGACATCGGGATCAGGGTCCATGCCGTAGAGTTCTGCCGTCGCCAACGTCGAAAGACCATGCTCGTACATCGGCCCCGCACCGGCTTGCCGTCGAGAATGAAATAGCCCGTCCTCTCGCTGCGTCTTGAGCAGATATCTCCGCCCCTTCTGCAACACTTCTTTGTACTGCCCGCGTCCCGGCACATGTCCTCGACCCAGCAGCGACAGAATCGCCAAAGCGTTTCCAGCATTGCAGTCATCCCAACTGCCATCGGGCTTCTGCTTCGACGCGAGATATTCCAGGCTGCGATCGACGGACGACGTGACTCGTTCAATAACCTTCGCCTCGGTGAGCGGCGCGGCAGATGTCGGCACTGCGGCCGGAGGCTTCGTTTGAGCGTGAGCGGTGGCACACATACTCAAGAAGAGCGCAGCAATTATGAGAAGACATCGCGTCATCAAACTACTCCTTAGCTCAAGCCACTCAATCGTCTGAGGCCGACATCAACCGCATAGATCATCGTGATGAGCAGCAGCGTGAACCAGTTGTCCCAGATGCTGGCTTCGCGGTGGACTTCGATCAGCATCGGTTCGCCTTTGAAGAGTTCCGGCAGTGATGCGAGATCGGCGATCGAAATCACTTTGCCACCCGTCGTACTGGCGAGTGTCTCCAGCAGCGGGCGATTCAGATTTGGATCGCGCAGTTCTTCCGATGACGGCATGACTCGCAGCTTTCCTTCGATCGTTTTCGGTGAGTCATTCGGTTGATAAAGGATTCGGTGTTCGCCGATGTCTTTCGGTGAGAACTTGCCGGTGAAACGCCCCTTCACGAACTTGTCAGCAACGAGCTCCACCATCTGTGAACCGGTCGCCCCCAGCGTGCTGACCTTCAGTGTTGCGTCGGTGCGCGGCTGGCCATCGACGGTGAACGCGAACAGTTCGATCTCGGCGGATTCGCCCGGCTGAACTCGAACGGGACGCACGAGAAGGCGGCTCTCCTTCTTCTCCGAGCCGTCATCAGTGCGGCCGACGAAGCGGAGCATCTGGCCCCAGAACTTGTAGAAGAAGCGGTCGCCGACGTTCTGACGCCACAAGTACGTCGCGTCCATGCCGAGGAACGCAACCTTTCCTTTGCCCGCGTACTGATACGCGATCAGCGGCTGCTTGCCCCAACGATTCTCGACGCTCGGATTTCGAGCCAACACGATCGCAGCAGGAGACGGTCGCTCGACAGCGGAGATCCAAAAGTACGTCGGCATCTGCGACCAGACTTGGACGTTGCGGCCTGGATCGTCGTGCAGTCGCAACGACTCGTGCAGCAAGCCTTCGGGAGTGATCTCAATCTTGTACGGCTTGTAGGCGGGAGCCTCCATGCCGTTGGCGGCGTTGTTTTTCAGCACGACCGGCAACAACGATTGGAATTCGCGGTCGTACATCTGCGGCATGAAGCGCGGCCCCGCTTCGACAATCAAGCCGACTCCCTTGTCTCGCACCGCTTCGATGAGCGCCTTGCGAAAGTCGTCGTGCAGAATGTCCGGCGACGCATCGCCGAGCACGATCGTGTGATACTCGGCAAGTTCTTTCGCGGTGGTTGGCAGCTTCGCGGCTTGATCTTCTTTCGACAGTCGTCGCCATTCGGCTTCGACGAGAACTTCCGGTTCGTCGCCAGTGCGGCCTTTGATGCCGTTGTCGCGTCGGATGTCATTCTTCAAGAATCGAAAGTCCCAGCGCGGCAGGCCGTCAATGAGCAGCACCTTCAACTTCTCATCGCTGACACGGACGAACGCGAGGTCACTGTTGTTGGCTCGGAGTTCGTCGGCCTCTTCCGCGAAGGCCGGCACATTGACGGTGAGATATTTGTCGCCCGCTTCCTTTGCTTCAAAGATCAACTCGGTCTGCTGCTGCTCGGTGCCGAGCAACACGAGTTCCTTGGTGTTGAGAACCGTGTCGCCATCCTTCAACTCGACCTTTACCAGCCGCTTATCGAAGCCGTGCGATTCGAGCGTCACGGCGACACGCACGGTGTCTCCGATCGAAACTTGTCCGGTCGTGTAGAGATCCACGATCGAGACATCCTGCAATCGCTTCGGCGAACCGATCGCCACCGGGAAGATCGGCGCACCGACTTGAGCCGCCGCACGAGCAGCCTCGGACGGAGATCTTCCGCCGGTGTTCTGTCCGTCGCTGAACATCACCAAGCCCGCGATTTTCTGGCCGGCCGCTTCATCGACGACATGTTGCACGATGCTCCCCAACCACGACGACGGCCCGCTGTTGACGTCCGGCAACTGCGGCTCGGTCTTCGTCGGATCAAACACAAACGTCTCGACATCGCGAGCAAACGCCATGAATCGCACATCAAATTTTTCGGTGAGTGGCTTGAGTAGTTTGTCGCTCGCGACCCGCACCGCTGTCTGCGACAACTCGGCTCGGCGAAGTCGATTCAACTTCAGCCGCGTCTCCGCATCGACCACGACCGGCGCTCGGCGCGGGTCTCCTGACCCCGCCGCCTCGCTGGACCGCAGGTCTCCCTTTGAAGCGTCGTTCGAGTTCGAAGGCGCATCCGACGAACTGATCTCTGCCGTCACGTCCCCTGTCGCGCGAGCGACCTCCGCGAATTGCTCGTCGGTTTCAAACGGTCCCGCCGGCAGTCGCATGCTCTGCGAGTTGTCGAACAGGAACGCGACGATCGGCTTCCGCTCGAACTTGTGGTCGATCCGCAGGTACGGCCCCGACAACACGAGAAACAGTAACGCCAAGATCGAAACGCGAGTCACGCACAACGTCACTAGCAACCATTTCGGCACCGTGTGCAGATTGAGCTTCTGCCGCCGATAAACCATCCACGCCAGTGGGAGCAGCAAGATGGCCCCCATCCACAGAACCTCGGCGCGTTGAAACACCAACTCCGCGCGGTCCAAGTGCTTGAGGACGTCTTCGTGAATTCCGAGCAGTTGCAGAAAGCGTTCAAACATGTGGCGGGATCAGTTGGCGGGAGGCGTCGGGGGGCTGAACTTCAGAGGCCGGAGTTCATCAACTTTCATCAATCGGGGCGAGAATCGGCAGGCGAGGTCCGGTCACTGTTTCTCTTTAGCGGGTCCGTAGACGGGATTCCAACGATAGTAGACCTCTAAAGTCAAAGCGGTCAGGCTGGTGGACATGACCGGCCCCGCGTCATGTAAGTTGGGCTTCCAACTTCCGGCGGCGCAACCGTCCTTGATCTGCGCCTCGACGAGTGCTTTTTGAGTGGCACGATTCCAAGTATTCCATTGCTCGCCGGGGACGTTGTGCATCGCCTGCGTGGCGTAGTAAAGGAAGTAAGTGTTGTTGAGCGCGCCATTCCGATTCGCCGCCACGTAACCCAAGCCTTCGACAGTCTCTGGGGCATCGACCTTTTGGCCACCGTACTGTCGGCAGAGCAAACCGACGGCGGTCATCGTCGGAGTTGGCCCCGATTCAGGCATGTAGGAAAACATGCCTCCCGCCTTCCCCTTGGACACCGACTTGAGAAACAGCTTCGATTTGTCGAGCGTCTGTGGATTCACCTGCAATCCCGCAAGTTGACCACTCTTCAAGGCCATGAACTGCCAACCGAAAACTGACGTATCCCCGACGGTCGGTGGATTGGCTGTGTAGTGCCATCCTCCAGAGACATCGTTCTGAGCATCTTCGATAAATCGGATAGCCGCCTCAGCGAGCGGTTTCAATTTGGGATCACGGGTCAGTCCATACGCTTCGCAAACGGCCATCGCGCCCAAGCCGTGCTCGTACATGCTGCCACTGCCGAGTCGGCCTCTGTTTTGATCTTGATTGCTCGCGAGCCAAAAGAACGCCTTGCGAAGGACATTCCGATAAGGGCCTTGCGATTCGTAAGTTTGACCGGCTGCCAGGAATGGCAGAACGCCGAAGGCCGTTGCGGCGACGGGATAGTCCGCACCGTCATTATTCAAATGACCTTTGCAACTATCGTCTTTGCACTGGTCACCGCACTTCTGACAACCCCAACTACCGTCCGGGTTTTGATGCCGAGCGAGCCAGTTGATCGCTGCGGCGACAGCCCTCACGGACTCTTCAGTGCCGCCCCCCGATTCGAGCTGAGCAAGTCGCCGTGATGACGCTCGCGAATCGTAGGGATTGGAATCCGCTGGCTTTGGTTCCGCAGTTGCTTCGGGTGACTGAGTCACTGCTGGCTTGTCGTCAAACGCGACAGCCCAAGGCAATGCCAACGAAATCATCAGCCAACAGATTGTGACTCCGCCGCAGCATCGCTGAAGGCTCATGCTCCGTCTCCCCGCCTTGGAAGCATTGCGTGCCGAAAAGAATTCGAGGGCGATCACCCGAAGCGTCAACGACACGACCGATCAATCGACTTCGCCGTCGGCCCTCGCTGACGCTTCGGGTTACTGCTCGCCGCGTCACTTCTTTTTCTTGACGACCTTTTTGACGGGCTTCGCGACTTTGGCTTTCGCGGGCTTGGCGGCCGGCTTCGCAACCTTCTTGACGACCTTCACGATCTTCTTGGCGGGAGCCTTTGCCGCAGGCTTCGCGGCTGGCTTGGCCTTCGCCGGTTTGGCCTTTGGTTTCGGTTTCGGCTTCGCGACAACCTTCTTCACCGGCTTCGTCGGTTTCGGAGCGGGCTTGGGCTTCTCTGGTTTCGGTGGCTTCGGCGGCTTGGGTGGGCCGTAACGCAGCAAGTCGGCATCGATCATCGCGCCGTTGTCCCAGACGACGGTGCCGCTCTCGATATGCGCGGTCTTGAAGAATTTTTCGCTGAGCCGGATCTGCTTGTAGTGCGGCCCCTGCACATACGGGGTCACATCGACCGTGCGGCTGAGTCCGTCATCGAAGTCGAGTTGCAAATGGAGGTCGTTCAATGCGACAACCGAAACAACGCTCACCGGCCGTGGTGGCTCTACCATCTTAAGGTTCCTTTGAGGGACTGCATTTTGAGTGGCGACCTCCGTGTCACAGTGACCTGCCTTGGTGTCTCGCGTCACTCCGACGCGAGCGGAATTTATTTCGTGGGCTGACCCGCCTTCGTGAGGCGTTTGAAGTAATCGCGAATGAATCGTTGATAACCTTCCGGGCCTTCTTCGCGGAGGCTTTGGAGGAGTTCTTCACGGACGCGCGGTTGCATCTTGAGGATCATGGATCGCGTGGCCGGATCGAGGTCTTTCAAAACCGCCTCCATCGCGAACTGGCTGGAGTTGTCTCCTTCCAGTCCACTGCGCGGTTTCGGATTCGACTTCAGCGGTGGCGGCGGAGCGTTGGGATTCTTCTGGCTCTTATTAGGTTGCTCTGGTGCGTCACCCGCCTGCATCGCTTGCAGTCGAGAAGCCATCTGCATCGCCTTCTGGGCCTTCGGCGATTGGAGCAACTGAGCCAACTCGGCCGCCTTCTCAGCGGATAACGGAGTTTGTTCGTTCGCGTTCGTCGGTTCGCCCTGAGCCTCTTTCGGCTCGCCATTCGGCGGTGTTTGCGGTTGTTCCGGAGCGTTCGGTTCGCCGGGCATCGGAACATCTCCTTCGCCCTTCTCGGCCATCTCCGATTTCAGCAGTTCTCCGAGATCATTGAGCAACTCATCGAGCGCTCGCTGATCGGCGGCAAGACTTTCATCCGCTTTTTGGAGTTGATCGAGTTTCTTCGCTTCACGCTCAGCCAACTTCTCCCGCTGTTCGGCCGGAGTCGGCTTGTCCTTGGACTGAGCTTGCTGCGGTTTGTCTTTGTTCGGTTGCGGCTTCGCGTCTTTGCCTTTCTGAGGCTTCGAGGCGTTTGGTTTCTTCGGAGCCGGTTTCGCGGGGTCAGCAATCGCCGGTTGGAAATCTTCGCCGTTGTCGGGCGGCATGCCAGCATCCGGCATCGGTGCATCGTTGCCGTCCGGTGCGGTCATCTCAGGAGTGTCGTCACCGTTCGCGCTGTCGTCGTTCGGCATCGGTTCATCGTTCGCCGCCGGATCGTCCGAGGTCGGCTGCGGTTTTTGCTTTTGAGCTTTCTGCTTGAGCGCTTTGTAGTCGTCTCGCTTTTGCAGTTCCTTGGTCTTCGCGAGTTCCTTGTCCGCTCGGCGTTCGAGATCGCGTTGCTTGGTCTTGATTTCCGGCAGCGCCGATTCGGGAGCTGTCGGCGTCGTCTCGAGCATCTGCGCTTCTTCGTTGGCGAGGTTTTGCAGTTTCTCACGCAACGCTTCGATCGCTTTGCGAAGCTCTTCGAGTTCGCTGGCGGTCAGTTCGCCTGACTGCTTGAGCATCTCGCGATGCAGTTCGTCGAGCGCCATCGCAGCGTCTTGCTTCGCATCCTTCTGAGCTTCGCGAACCGCTTCGAGCCGGTTCTTCAACGCTTCGAGGTTTTCCTGAACCTGATCGGCGCGGGCTTCGAGCTTCTCCAATTTTGGATCGGTCGTCTTCGCGTCGGCCGACTTTTTGATCTCTTCGGCGAGATTCTTGATCGGCTCGGTCGCGGCTTCTTTGAACGCTTCCGAGAGAGCGGCGATTTCACGTTGCAGTTCTGGCGGCAAGAGCTGTTGCTTCTCTGCTTCCTGGGCAATTTGCTTTAACTCTTCGTTGAGCTGCTTCGCGGTCTCTGCGTTCTTGGCTTCTTCTTGCTGAACCTGAGCCAGCTCTTGCTTGAGCTGAGCCAACTCTTGCTTGGCCGCCGCATCGAGTTGCGGTTCCGGAGTCGGCATCGGCGCGGCCGCGTCAGCCGTCTTCGGCTGATCCTGTGCCTTCGCCGGATCGTTGGGTTTCGGTTGGTCCTGAGGCTTCGGCTGATCCTTAGCAGGTTGATCTTTCGGCTGATCCTTCGGCTGATCTTTTTCCGCCGGCTTGTCTTTGTTGGCTTGTTCTTGAGCGGCGGCTTGTTCGGCCTTCTCGGCCGCATCGTCCGCGGCCTTTTCGGCGGCTTCTTGAGCGGCTTCGATCTTCTCAGTCAGCGGTTCGGATTTCTCGGCGATCTTTTCGAGCTTCTCTTGGACCTTGGCTTGGTCTTCGATCAGCTTGTCGAGCTTCTTGGCAAACTCCTCTTCCTTCTTTTCGAGTTGCGCGAGTTGCTTGTCCGCCGCATTCGGGTCGTTCGAGACGATGCGGACCTGATAATCCTGCGTCTGAGCCGACTGACCTTTGCGGTCGCGGACCTCGGCACGGTACTTCATCACGTCGCCGTTCTTCAGTCCTTCATTGACCAGATCAAGCATCACGAGCGTTGTGTCGCCTCGTGTCACCGTCGAATAGGTTTTGACGGGCCGACCCACGAAACCGCCGTCGCCTCGTTGAACCGAGAGCGTCAACTCGCCAAGTCCGAAGTCATCGAACGCCGCGATAACAACCGGCACCTTGACCGGCTCGCTCAGGACGAGGTCGAAGCCGGGCCGCTCGATCATGATCTGCGGCGGATGATCCGGGATCGAAGTGATGCGTGCTTCCTTCATCGGGACATTGGCCGCGCCGATTTCATTCTTCAGTTCGACGCGATACCAGCCGTCGCCGTTGATCGGGAACGTGCCCGTCCAGCGACGAGCATCGTGGATCGTGGCGAAATGTTTCGCGGCCGAAGACTTCGCTTTGCCGGCCTCATTGGCTGAAGCCGCGTCCTCTTCTCGGAGCTTCAGCGGGAACCGTTCCGCGATCACAAACTCGCGAACTTCGCGAGTCGCGGCAGGAACAGTACCGACTCGGCCCCACAGGCATTTGCCGCTGAATTGCGTGAAGTTGATGCCACGAATTGAACGGCCTTCGAGGTCGAGATCGCAGGCCGGAACCTCCAGGCGGACCCACTCACCGGTCTTCGGAAGATTGCCTGCTCGCAGACGGCTGGGCGAATCAGTCGCGCCGGCTTCGATCCGGTTAGCTCCCCAAAACGCGCGGCGTTCCCAGTTGGTGCCGTCGTGGAATTGCAGCATCAGTTCTTCGGCCGGTTGATCGACTTCGATGAAGACTTCCGCGAACAACACGTCACCAGCATGAACCTCGAACGGCACGGCGACCGAATGGAACGAGTGATTCGTCAGGCCCGGCGCGGCCGGGTGCGAATGCCACTTCGCCCATTCGCTGGTGTCGGCTCCGCGTTTCGGCGGCGCGTTCGGGTTGACGTCCTTCTCTTGCGGACCCCAATCCCAGCGGCCCTCAACGGCGTGACCCTTGGGAAGTTGATTCTCAAACCAAGTTCGCAGTGGCCGATCGTCAACGGACAGCGATTTGACCTCCTCACGCAGCAATTGGATCTCGCCGACCGACGCATCCCCTTCGACGTTGACTGCGACTTCGACATTGCTGCCGATCGGCCCAGAGACATCGGCGACGTCCGGCGGATTGACTCGCGGCTCCGGCATCAGCAGGTAGGACGGATAATGCACCGATGCCTGCAAGCCGACCAATCGCGGCCGTTCGAGCATCGTCACCTTCTGAAGCTTCGTCCAAGTCCCGCCGCCATGCACACGGTACTCGAATGAGCTGTCATAGGCGGGCAGGCGAAACGCCCATTGGGTCGCATCGTCGTTCGGTCGGAGTTCATGCCACAAAGTCTTGCCGGCACTCTCTCCTTCGACCGGCTTCATCTCCAATCGCAAACGATCGACTTTTCCCTTAGTCACAGAAGCGTGAAACTCGACCGGTTCCCCGCGCAGAACTTTCGTCGTGCCCGGCTGGACGTCGAACAGCACACCGGTTGCCGGCGGGATGTCAGCGAATGGCGAAAAAATGCGAGCCAACGCGGTCGGCAAACGATCCGAAAAGATTCCCAACGCCGTCGCAAAGACCAGCACACCGATCAACGCGAACAACGCGGCACGCCGGAGAGCCGGCTTGTCCACAACCGTTGACGGCCGGAAGTTTTTGACTCGTTCGATCGCCTCAGTGATCAGTCGGTGGACGAATGCGAGCGAGAATTTGTTTTGCTTGTCGGCATCCAGATCGACCACACTGACGAGCCGATTGTGAATTCCCGGCAGTGTCGATTCGATCCGCCGAGCCACAAATCGCGAAGTCATCTTGCGAAATAGCGGGCGGAGGACTCCGTTCAGAAACGCCCAGGCACTCGGCACGGCGACCAACAGCAAACCGGTCAGCCGCAGGCCCTCGCGGAAGGCCAACGCCAAGTCCGCAAGAGAAACGGCGACGAGCAGCAGCAATCCCAATCCGACGGTGATCGCCAATCCGGTGGCGGTCCAAGTGGCTCGCAGCAAGCGCCGCGTGGCAGCGATAAGTCGATGAATGAAGCCGATTTCTGGGACGTCGTGTCGCGGCTCGGTCGTCATTTCGGGGGCTCCGGCGAAGGTACCCCACC
>JAYVQJ010000052.1:0-3086 GCA_043777235.1 Planctomycetia bacterium | reverse complement strand
GTGGGTCTCGATGACTCGACCACACCCTACAAAGGACCGCTTGTCACCAATAGCGTTCCAACACCGCGAGCAGTTCTTCGTCGCCGATGTCTCGCGGGTTGCCGTCCATGCTGTTGCCGCGCGAGCTCTTGGCCAAAGCCGGCAGTTGCTCTCGCGTGACGCCGAGTTCCGACAGTCGCGACGGGATTTGGAAGTATTGGTTCAGCGAGCGGATCGCGTCCTGGAAACGCATCAAGGCGACATCGTCGGAGCACTTTCGGTCGACGGTTGGCCGCTTCGATTCGCCGAGAAGCCAACGATCCAACTGTCGGCCAAGCTGCGTGAAATCGACTCGCGCGATGTCGGAGTTGACTTGCAGAGCACACGGCAACATCACGGCACAGGCCAAGCCGTGTGGCACCTTCGTATGAACGCCGAGTGCGGCGGCGACTCCGTGAGCGAAGCCCAATCCCGAATTCGCCAGTGCGATTCCTGAGAGCAACGCCGCGTGTGACATCGCTTCGCGAGCGGATCGGTTCGTCAGATCGCACGACAGCTTGAACATAGCCGGCAGTGCGAGTTCGAGTCCCTGCCAGCACAACGCACGCGGGATAGGCTTTGCTCGGCGCGAGATCAGGCTTTCGATCAACTGAGTGATCGCGTCCATTCCGGTGTGAGCGGTGATGTCACGCGGCAGACTGACGGTCAATTCGGGATCGACGAGCACGATCTTTGGCACCATCAACTCGCTGCGCAGACTCTTCTTGAACGGCGGATCGAACGACGAAATCACCGCGTTCTTGGTCGCCTCGGTCCCCGTGCCTGCCGTCGTCGGCATCGCTAACAACGGGAGCGGAGCCAGTTCGATTTTCAGTCCTCGACCGACTCCTTCCAGAAAATCTTTGACGGATTCGCCGTGCCGATTCGTGGCCAACGCCGCTACGGCTTTTGCGAGATCAATCGCTGATCCGCCGCCAACAGCGACGACGATATCTCCGTCGTGCAAACCGAGCGTCAGCAATCGCTCGACAGTCGCATCGACATCGGCGACTTCCGGCTCGCGGGTCTGCGTCGCGAGTCGTTCGGTCGCAACTCCCGCCGACTGCATCAGGCGGCACAACTCGTCGATCGTGCCGTTCGCTTCGAGCGTTCGCGAACCGCTGACCACGAACGCTCGTGTTCCCAGCGACTTCGCCAACGAACCGATCTCCGCTCGCCGACCCCAGCCGAAGACGATCCGATTCGGAGCGAAGAAATCGTACGGCGTGAGCATGTGTCTTCTCGTAGGCGAGCCTTTCAAGGCTCGCATTCCATTCGTCACGAATTCGTACTGATGGAACCGATTTCGTCATCGAGCGATCAGTTGCATCAATGCGAGTCTCGGAGAGACTCGCCTACGACCAGTTCCAAGTCGATCGCAGACTATCGTTGACGACCGCTCCGTCCGGCCATTCGTTGCGACTGAGCTTCACGATGCAACTCGCGCATTCGAGTCCCATGTCCTCTGAGCTGCGCGTGTCGGTGCCGCCGAGATGCGGAGTGAGCACCACATTCTCAAGCTGCAACAACGGGCTGGTCGGCGGCAACGGCTCTTGCTGAAAGACGTCCAGCCCTGCCCCGCTCAAGTGTCCCGACTTCAGTGTCGGGATCAGGTCATCCTCGACGACCAAGCCTCCGCGAGCGGTATTGATCAGCACGCTGCCGGGCTTCATCTTCGCGAAGAACGCGGCATTGCACATACCGCGAGTCGCGTCGTTCAGCGGACAATGCAGGCTGACAAAATCCGACTGTGCGAGCAGGTCATCCAACTCGACCAACGGGATGTTGTGTTTCGCCACGAAGTCTCGATCAGGAAATTGCTCGTGCGCGATGACTCGCATTCCGAGCGCGGCACAGCGAACGGCGGTGCTCTTGCCGATCCGGCCGAGTCCAATCAGTCCGACCGTTCGGCCACGAATCGGAGCGGTCAGTTTCTGCGACCAAAGTCCCGCTCGCAGAGTGCGGTCGTTGAGCGCGACACTCTTCGTCACTCCGAGAAGCAATGCCAACATCAGTTCGGCGACCGCTTCGTGATTCGACGTGGGCGTGATCGTGACCGCGATGCCTCGCTCGGTGGCAGCCGGGACGTTGACGCGATCGAACCCGACTCCCGCCCGTGCAATGACTCGCAACTTTGGGCAAGCATCGAGCACTCGCGGCGTGAAATACTCGCCGCCAGCAATCACCGCGACGGCGTCTTGCAGTTCGGCAATCGTCTCCTCTTCCGGCCCCAAGCCTCGCGTGAAAATCGGATTCTTCGGGTATCGAATGTCAAACCCCGCGTCGGTCAGCCGCCGAGCATACGACGCTTCGGGCTGATGCAAAAACGCTTCGGGCGAGATGAACACAGTCGGCATCGGTCAGTCCTTTCCAAATGATCGGGCGGGATGGTAGGCCGACTGCGACGCGAGGGCGAGGCTCCCACAAGAACGCCATCTAATCAGCGCCCCATTCGCAGGGACGCACCAAATCCCATTCCTCTGACCCCAAAAAACGTGGTCAGAGGAATCTGGTCAGAGGAATGAGACTTCGAGGGTTCGTTCCGAAAGGCAACCGATTTCACAGATTCACCAACGAGCCAAGCGGCTAAGTCACGCTTGCTAATTCGGAATCGCTCGACCGTGTGGATCGACGCCGGGGCGGTCGAGGTCTTGATCCAACTCCGCGATCAAGTCGTGATCGAGGAAGTGCTCGACCTGTTCCGCGCTTTCGTGGAAATGTGACTCGCCCAGGACGAAGTGCTTTGCGAGAAACGATTCCCACAGGCGGTGCGATCGAACAAGCTGTCGCGCGGATTCGCGGCCGAGATCGGTGAGCCGCAGTTCTGCATCGGCTCCGATCAACCAGCCACGCCGGACGAGCGACCATGTCGCCAATCGCGACAGCCAACTCCCGCAGGTGATCGCTCGCAAAATAGAAACGCGATCGGCGACAACGGAAGCCATCGAAGTGCTCGGCGATTCCTCCAACCGGTACAGCCGACCGAGCACGTCCTCGCGAGCGATTCGCACTCGCAACCGCAGCCGATGCCACAGTTGGCTGAGCAATCCATGCCTCGGACCAAACAT